>NZ_JBSWYH010000002.1:0-251494 GCF_056161025.1 Roseibium sp. AWQ4_254 | reverse complement strand
ATCAACGAACTCATGCCTTGGTGTTACGCTGCAAAAGCAGCGTAACAGAGCGCGCCGCCGCCATGAAGACCGGCTTCACCGGACGGACACGAATAGACAGAGTTTGTTTGTTTTTCTTAGGAGGAATGTTTTATGCCAGAATTTGTTTTGTTGCGGCGGGGAGATACCATGCCTGCGGTTTCCGTTGCCCAATTGCTGTTGAACCGGACGGGCGCGAGCCTGACGGCCGATTTGATTTTCGGGTCCCGGACGCAGCAGGAAGTGCGCGAGTTTCAAAGGCCCAGAAGCCTGGCGCCCGATGGTGTGATCGGTCAGCGGACCTGGCCCCGGTTTGAAGGCAATGAGCGTCGGCAGATTATTGATCGTATCGATGTGTTTGATCAGAGCCTTTGTGAGATGGAAGTGCGTGATCAACAGCGCTTTGTATCAGGCCTCAAGCGGTGATGCCCGCAGCCTGAGAAGATCTTTGTTTGGAATAGAGGCATCTTGCCATAAAGAAACAATATCCCGCTGCGCGTTGCCGGGGGACTTTTGAAACCGTCAGGGACTGCATGACCCAAGCGAAATTTCTGGAAGGCAGTCTCTTCCGCCATGTGACGGTCATGTCCTTGACCGCCTCGGCCGGATTGATGGCCATATTCGCAGTCGATTTTGTCGACATGATCTTCATTTCCATGCTGGGCAAGGAAGAACTGGCCGCAGCCATCGGCTATGCCGGAGCGATCCTGTTCTTCACCACCTCGTTCAATATCGGCGTGGCCATTGCCGCAGGGACCCTTGTGGCCCGGGCACTTGGCCAGGGGAATTCTGAACGGGCGGGCGAACAGGCCTCCAATGCGCTTGCCGCCGGGGTTCTGTTTTCTTCCCTTTTTGCGGGACTTGTCTGGTTTCTGCTGGACGATCTGGTCACGCTGATCGGCGCGCGCGGTGTGACGCACACTTTGGCGGTCCATTATCTGGCGATCATCGTGCCGACCCTGCCGGTTCTGCTTCTGGGCATGGCGGGGGGAGCCATACTGCGCGCCCATGGGGATGCACGGCGAGCCATGACGTCGTCCATTGTCGGCGGCCTGGTCAATGCCGTGCTCGACCCGATCCTGATTTTCGGGCTGGACCTTGACCTGACGGGCGCAGCCATAGCCAGTGCCGTGTCACGGTTTGCGATTGCAGCCTATGTGCTGCCCCCCATCATCAAGGTCCATGGGGGGCTGAAACTGCCGAAGCCAGTGCTTTTGATGAGGGATCTGCCGCCAATTTGCGCTATCGCGCTTCCGGCGATCCTCACCCAGTTGGCGACCCCGGTCGGCCAGGCCTGGGTAACCCGGTCCATGGCGGAGTATGGGGAGGAGGCCATGGCCGGCATGGCTGTCGTCGCACGAATGACACCGCTGGCCTTTGCAACGATCTTTGCTCTGTCTGGTGCCGTTGGACCGATCATCGGGCAGAATTTCGGGGCGGGGCGCTTTGACCGGGTCCGGGGAACCTTGCGCGATGCGCTGATCTTTACCGCGCTTGTGGTTGGTCTGGCTGCGCTTGTGCTGTTTTTGCTGCGCGAGCCCATTGTGTGGCTGTTCAATGCTCAGGGCATGGCGCTGACCCTGATCTACCTGTTCTGCGGGCCGCTCGCGCTTATGTTTTTCTTCAACGGGGCCCTCTTTGTCACCAATGCCTGTTTCAACAATCTGGGGCGGCCCTTCTATTCCACCTGGATGAACTGGGGCCGCCATACGCTCGGCACCATTCCGTTCGTCTGGCTGGGAAGCGTCTGGTTTGGCGCGCCGGGTGTCCTGATTGGCCAAGCGGCGGGCGGTGTTGTGTTCGGCCTTCTGGCCCTCTTTCTGGCCAGCCGGGTGATTGCCAGCGCGGAAACAGGCGCCGACAGTCCGGCCGCTCCCGGCCTCTTCCAGCGTCAAGCCCGTCAGGTGATCCTGTTTTTTGCAAGACGCTGATTCATTTTCGTTTTTCGAGGGTATCTTCTTTCAACTTCTTCAGGACCTCTATTGCGGCCATGTCCCCCAAAGGGGTCGCAGCATCCGGATCAGAGTTTCCTGTCAGAGCACTCATCCCTATAAAAACGGGATGCCTATATCGGAACCAAGGCGGTTTTTGCGTAACGGTTTGCTCACTCAACACGTTTCTTGAGGCTATATCGATCAAATAACCTGTCACGGTGATTGACGGACGGATCGCAATGGGCAGACAGAGTTCATTCATGTCGAGAAGACTAAACCTGCCTTGATGCAGATCGGTAATGGCCAAGTGCAGCAGATGTCCACCGGAGGGACGGTCGGGATCTTCGGCCTCATATTCCGGTAGTTCCAAAGTTTGAGAAAAGTAGCGCTTCAGGTCACTGGAGCTTGGCGGGTTGAAACGTCCGGCTGGCCTGCCGCAGAACTGGGAGGTGATGTTCCAGTCGAGTTTCATCTGAACATCGCCCAGATAAACCACGGGTGGCCTTCTGAAACCGAAGAGCCGCGTTCGAAAGGACATTAAATTGCTGCCTCCTGCAATCAATGAGCGTCTGACATTTGCCCGAGCAGTTACGCCAATGCTCTTTCCTGGTGGCGCAAACACTAAAGCCTTTTTGGGAAGAGTATGGGTCAGTTTCGGTTTCTGTCATTCTATCAGCATGCGAAATGTGGCTGCTCCCAACAGAGGCGCGCGCGTTGCAGTGGAGCTTGCCATTTGTGGAACGCCTAAGCCTCCATCAAGCAGGTCAATTGTCGAGTTGGTGACCGGAGGCTTGAGGCACAAGTCCTCTCAGCCTAGAAAGCGCGTATTCGTCTGGTCGCGGAATTTGCCAGCCAGCCGCAACAGCTTCCGGAACCTTGGGCACTCCATGTGAGACGGGGCGGTACAGTCCGCCACGTGGCGGATCATGTCCCTGAGGCTGGACAAGCGCTGGATCTGGGTGTCAAGCGCATCCGCCTTGTCCTGCAGGGTCTGGCGGGAGATCGCAGGCCGGCCATCCGGGCCGAACATGCCCTTGATGTCCTCCAGGGAAAACCCAGCCGTTTTGCCCAGAGTGATCACGGCCAGCTGGTCCAAAACATCCGGAGAGAACAGGCGCTTTAACCCCCTGCGGCCGATCGAGGTGATCAGCCCTTTTTCCTCATAGTGGCGGATCGCGGAGGCGGCCAGTCCGGTCTGATGGGAGACTTCTGAAATATCGAGTAATTTCATCTATTGACCTCAAGTCGACTTGAACTTGTAAGGTGGCGTCCGGATCTCAATTTTGCAAGGACATTTCCCGTGCCAGACCCAAATCAGATGCAGACCCGCCCGCTTTGGAGGGATACTGCAGCGATTGCGCTTTTGTTCACCGCGACCTTGAAAATCATGGCCAATGCCACGATCAGCCCGGCCTTGCCGGGGCTTGAGGCCAGTTTTGCAGATGTACCGGGCGCCGCTTATCTGGTGCGCTTTCTGGTGTCTGCCCCGTCCTTGACCGTCGTTCTTGTGGCCCCTTTTGCCGGTCTGTTTGCCGACCGCTATGGCAAGGGCCGCTTGATGGCTGCCGGCGTGGTTCTGTTTGTTATTTCAGGCAGTGCCGGGGCTTATCTGCCGGATCTTCACGCCCTGATTGCCAGTCGGCTCTTGCTCGGTGTTGCGGTGGCCATGACCATGACAGCCCAGGTGGCGCTGGTTGGGGACCTTTTTGGAGGCGCGCGGCGAAGTGCTTTCCTGGGCTGGCAGACCGTGGCCATCAATTTTAGCGGCTTTGGGTTCATTGCCCTGTCAGGTGCTCTGGCTGATCAGTCAGCCCGGCTGCCGTTTCTGGTCTATGCGCTGCCCGTTGTGCTGCTGCCGCTGCTGACCGGGCTTTGCCGTGTGCAGCCGGATCAACACAAAATGGAGGCGCAAACGGCCTCAATGGCGGATGCCGTGCCACCTGGCGCAAGCGCCTGGTGGCCTGCAGCGCTCGGCACCGGCGCTCTGATGTTTGTCACGGTGCTGCTGTTTTTCCAAATGCCAAGCCAGTTGCCATTCTTCCTGGCCGCACACGGCTTTGAAAAAGCCTCTGCCACAGCCCATGGGCTGGGCGTCCTGATGATCAGCGGTGGGGTCACCGCGCTGATGTTCAACCGTCTCAGAATCCGTTTCGGTCTGGCGGCTACGCTCTCCATCGGATTTGCAGCCATGGGCGCCGGATTTGCAGGTCTGACCCTTGGGGCAAGCTGGGCGCATGTTCTGACAGGCGCTGGTCTGGTTGGCGCAGGCTATGCCCTGGTGCAGCCCGCCTGCCTGTTCCTGGCTCTGGAGATCGCACCGGACGAGAAAAGGGGAAGGGTGTCAGGGGTGGTGACGACGGCCCTGTTCGCAGGTCAGGTCGTCTCGCCGCTGGTGCTGACCTATCCCATTGCCGAGGCCGGGTTCGAAGCTGTGTTCCTGTCAACAGCCATAGCCTTTTGGGGACTTGCCGCGTCTGGACTTGTCTTTGGCGTGATGCGCCGGGTACGGGCCGCTCGGGCGGTCACGTCTTCTCTGGTCTAAGGCCCGAAAGCACTTTTAAGGGGTTTCCGGGCATTGGGCCTGCGTCTTGGACAGTCTTGACCGCGCGGCCGGCGACATAGGTTTGCGCAACTGCGCGGTCATCTCCGAGGGTCTGGAGCAGGAACAGCTCTTCGGAAAGGGTTTCAACCGTTTCCATGCGCAGCGCCATCGGCTGGGTGGCGGCGGCGTTCAGCACCACCAGATCGGCATCGGTGCCCGGTTCAAGCGTGCCGACGCGGTCCGCGAGTGAAAGCGCCTCCGCATTGCCCCGTGTGGCCCAGTAGAAGCTGGTCAGCGGATGCAGGCGCTGCCGCTGTAATTGCAGGATCTTGTAGCCTTCATCCAGGGTGCGCAGCATGGAATAGCTGGTGCCGCCGCCCACATCCGTTGCAATTGCGGTGCGGATGCCCGCGCCCTCCAGCCGGGCCTTGTCAAACAGACCGCTGCCAAGAAAAAGATTGGAGGTGGGGCAGAAAACGGCGACTGATCCAGTGGCCCGGGTCATCTCCAGTTCCGCGTCGCTCATATGGATGCAGTGGCCGAGCAGCGTCTTCGGGCCAAGCAGGCCGAACCGGTCATAGACACCCAAGTAATGGTCTGCGTCGGGGTAGAGCTCCCGGGTGAACGCGATCTCGTCATGGTTTTCGTTGATATGGGTCTGGAGATGACAGTCCGGATGCTCCTTCAACAGTGCCCCGGCGGCTTCCAGCTGCTCTGGTGTAGAGGTGATTGCAAAACGCGGGGTGATGACATAATGCGCACGGCCCCGCCCATGCCACTTCTTCAAAAGCGCCTTGCTGTCTTCGTAGCTGCTTTGGGCCGTATCGCACAGATCCGCCGGAGCGTTGCGGTCCATCATAGTCTTGCCGCCCAGCATCAGCATGTTCCGGCGCTCTGCCTCTTCGAAATAGGCCTCAACGGAGGCCGGATGGCTGGAGCAATAGGCGGCTGCCGTTGTGGTGCCATGGGCCGTCAGCGCGTCATAGAAGCCCGCCGCTATCCTTGCCGCATGAGAGGGGTCGGAGAAGGTCAGTTCGGCCGGAAAAGTGTAGTCGTTCAGCCAGTCCAGCAACTGGTCCGCCCAGGAGGCGATCACCTGGGCCTGCGGGAAATGGATATGGGTGTCGATCAGGCCAGGCAGGATCAGATGCGGGCGATGATCGACGACCTGAGTTCCTGCCGGCGCCGTAGCCTCAATCTCCGCAAAAGGACCTGCAAGCTCGATCTTGCTCCCAACAATCAAAAGCCCGCCGTCTTCCTCATAGTAATAGGCCTCGGTATCTTCCGGTCCGGCCGGGGCCGCATGGAAGGAAAGCAGTCTGCCGCGCAGGAGTGTTCTGGTCTGGTCTGCCACAGCCTCAGATCCTTGGGTCGTTTGGAGGAATGTCAGGGAAAGCTCTGCCGTCCACTCTTAATCCCCACGGCAGGTTCGGACAATGGTCAGTCTTTCGCATGTTGAAAAAACGGGCAGGGGCGGGGCGCGCGGCAACACCCATCCGTCAACAGCCATGCGCCGGGTTTGTCGTAGCGGCACGCCTGGGCCTCTGCTAAGACCATCTCAATGGATGTAAGCCGGATTTGAGGGACTGCCCGTAGTCTGCCCGCGCCCGGCCAGAACAGGACCCGCCAGATGTCAGCAGATCTTCCGCGCCCGACCGACAATGCATTTTTGGGAGCGTCCCTCAAGGGAGGCTCTCACGAGGCAACCTATGCCGGGGCCTTGTCCTTCATGCGCCGCCGCTACAGCCGGGACTTGAGGGATGTGGATCTGGCCGTCTGGGGCATCCCGTTCGATGCGTCGGTCTCCAACCGGCCGGGCGCCAGGTTTGGTCCCCAAGGGGTGCGCCGTGCCTCTGCCATTTTCGACGGCGATCCGCAATATCCGTTTCAGATGGACCCGTTTGAAGTCCTTGCCTGTGTCGATTATGGCGACTGTGTCTTTGACTATGCCAAGGTGACCGACACGCCAGGTCACATCCAGGCACAGGCAGCGGATATCCTGGCGACGGACACACATCTGTTTTCGATCGGCGGGGATCACTTTGTAACCTATCCGCTCTTGAAGGCTCATGTTGCCAAACACGGTCCGCTGGCTCTGGTACAGTTCGATGCCCATCAGGACACCTGGTCTGACGAAGGCGACCGCATTGACCATGGAACCTTCACTGGGCGGGCGGTGCGAGAGGGGCTGATTGACCCGGACCGGTCCATCCAGATCGGCATCCGCACCCACGCCCCGGAAACCTGCGGCCTGGAGATTATTTTCGGTCATGAGATGGATGACCTCGGCATCAAGGGGGGGATCGGCCGCATTCAGGACCGGGTCGGACCGGGGCCAGCCTATATGACCTTTGATATTGATTGCCTCGATCCGGCCTTTGCACCGGGCACGGGAACGCCAGTCTCAGGAGGACTGTCTTCCCGCGAGGCGCTGTCCATACTGCGGGGGCTGGGCGGTTTGAATTTTGTCGGAGGGGATGTGGTGGAAGTTGCACCAGCCTATGACCATGCGGACATCACCTCCATTGCCGGGGCCAGTGTCGCACTCACCTATATCGGCCTGCTCGCTGAACGCAAAGCGGGGGAACGGGCGTAAAACTTTAAAAGGGGCTCTCACGGCAGTAGGCTTGGATGTGTGCCGCGTTCATACAGGAGTAAACCGCTTTGTCTTTGGCGCTGGCATGTCTGATTTTCTGGCGGAAATAGACAAACTCAAGCGAACGCGCTTTGCTTTAGAGTTTCAAATTGTCGTTGCCGGGCAGGGAGGACCAGAACCTGTATAGCGGGGTGACGCCTTTCATCCGCTCATAAAGCTGGATCAGGTTCTGAAAGCATACGACCTGGGCACAGTAAGCCACCAGAAGGCCGGACACCGTCAAAAGGTGAGAGGCGGTACCACCACCGATCAGGGCCACAATCGTTCCGAACCAGAACACGAGATACAGCGCCGTTATCCTGGAGCTGGTGCGGGCTGGAACGGGAATCTGCTGCCGGTTGAGCCAGACGCGTTCACCAAAACTGACCGCCCGGGCCCAGCTGTCTGCCTCCCTCGCAAAAACCGGCAGACGCTGCAGGACGAGGGTCGCGGCTGCGACCAGAAAGGCCACCGCTACGGCAACGGCAAGCCCGAGCCAGACATGAAGCCAGAGCGCTGCAGTCGCCAGAACCGGGGCGGCAAGCTTGGCATAGGCCGACAAGGCCCCTGCAGGCATGCCTGCGACCGGGTTCACATTGGGCAGGACAGGAATCGCCCGGTAGGCACTCTTGCGGGTGTGATGGGCGGGTTGGAGCCGACGGTTTTGTCTGGGTTGCATGGTTGTTGCTGCACTGTCAGATGTTGCCCGATAGTACTCCTAGTTCCCCTTGCTTGGCAATCACGAGCCCGTCATTGCCGAATTTTTCTACCCTAACGGAAACTTGGGGTGACTGTTGTCGGAAAGCCACATATTCACACCCTCTGCATCACATAGGAACCGGGGGCATCTTCCAGGATCTTGACCCTGTTCGCGCCCGGTTTGCGGGCTTTGGCTTTTGTATTGTCGTGGGTGCGGATCCACTCATCCCAGTAAGGCCACCAGGAGCCAGGATGCTCCTGTGCGTTCTTCAGCCAGTTCTCCAACGTGCCTTTGGCCTCGCGTCCGGTCCAGAACTGGTACTTGTTCTTGAGGGGCGGATTGACGACGCCGGCAATGTGGCCGGACCCGGCGAGCACATAGTCTACGGGCCCGCCAAAACAGCCGGAACCAAGGAAAACAGACTTGGGGGGAGCGATATGATCCTCCCGGGTTGCCAGGTTGAAGATGGGGATTGTGACCTGTGACAGATCCAGCGCCTCGCCGCCGATTTCCATCTCGCCTTTGGACAGTTTGTTGTCGAGATAACAGTTGCGCAGATAGAAGGAGTGGTTAGCCGCCGGCATGCGGGTGGAGTCGGAATTCCAGAACAGCAGGTCAAACGGGAAGGGTTCCTTGCCCTTAAGGTAGTTGTTGACCACATAGGACCAGATCAGATCGTTGGACCGCAGCATGTTGAAGGCAGAGGACATTTTCGAACCGTCCAGATAACCGTGTTCGGCCATGCGCTTTTCCAGCACAGAAATCTGTTCTTCATCCACAAAAACTTTCAGATCTCCGGCAAAGGTGAAGTCTACCTGAGTGGTGAAGAATGTGGCGGTCTTGATTCGCGCGTCGCCAATCCGGGCCATATAGGCCAGAGTGACGGCCAGCAGGGTGCCGCCGACGCAATAGCCAATGGCATTGACCTCCTGTTGCCGCGTGGCGCGCTTGATCACATCAAGCGTTTTGAGGATTCCCTCTTTCATATAGTGCTCGAAGCTCTTGGTGGCTTGCCGCTCATCGGGGTTCACCCAGGAGATGACAAACACCGTATGGCCCTGGTCAACGGCCCATTTGATGAACGATTTGTCCGCGTTCAGATCGAGAATGTAGAATTTGTTGATCCAGGGCGGCACGATCAGCAGCGGGCGTTTCAGTACCTCTGCCGTGGTCGGCGTATATTGAATGACCTGACACACATCGTTCTGGGCGATCACCTTGCCCGGTGTGTTGCCCAGATTGACGCCCAGCTTGAATTTGGACGGATCGGTCTGGCGGATCTTCAAATCGCCCTTGCCGGTTTTCAGGTCCTCGACAAGATGCTGCATGCCCTTGACCAGGTTCTCACCATTGCTCTCCAGCGTCAGGCGGAGCAGTTCGGGATTGGTCAGAAGGAAATTGGACGGGGAGACCGCATTGGCAATCTGGGTGACATAGAACTCGGCCTTGTGCCGCGTATGCTCGTCGAGGCCGTCGGCCTCCTGCACCATGTCTTCGGCCCATTTGCTGGTGATCAGATAAAGCTGACGGATAAAGTCGAAGAACTGGTTGTCCTCCCAGTCCGGATCGGCAAAACGCTTGTCCTTGGGCGGCGTGGTCACGGCCGGTTCGGAGGGTTCGCCCATCATGCGTTTGAGCGACGAATTCCAAAGCTCGATATAGCCGTTCCACAGCCGTGATTGGGCTTCGATCGCCCGTTGCGGATCCGAAATCCAGTATTCCCCCACCTGGGCCAGCGTTTTGACGACACCTGTCAGCTCATCTGTCGACTCGTGGGTGATTTTGCCCTGTTCCCGCGGCTCTATATAGGCGGCCATGGCCTTGCCGGCCTGTTCCAGGGTCTTTGCTAAATTTTGGGCAAAAGCCTCCGGATTGTTGATGATGTAGTGCAGCATGGGATGGGGGTTGTCGTCAGACATGGGCAAAGGGTCCTCCGGTCTCTCGCGCCCGCCGGCTCCGGTTGGTCCGGAGCACTGATTTTATGCCGCGCTATCCAGTTATAAACATGCGGCTATTTCAGGCTTTCTTTTCGTTATGGCACAAGGGGCCTGCAGCGTCGAATGGTACGGCTCAACGAAATTTCTGCGCTTGCCTGGCGCCTGTCCGCTGGACATCACAAGGGCCTCCCGTGTGCCTCACTTGCTGTAAAAAACGTCTGTGACGGTCACGTGATAGGGGGACTTTAGGGAGATCGTTCCCGCCGTGTCATGATTTTTGTCAAATTCCGCCTTAAGCAAAGGCCCTGGCGGCAGAGCCGTTCCGGATCTGCTAACATGCAGCCAGGGAGATTCGAGGATCCTCCCGCGATTGAAGAGGATGACATCACCCATGTCTGTGGTCTCCGTGACAAGAGGAGGTTCAGCCTTTCTGCTGGCCATGGTGCTTGCAAGTTGCAGCGTAGGCCCGGGAACTCCGCTTCTTGATGCCATGCGGTCAGACGGGCGTAATTCTGGCGGCAATGTTCCGGCCCCAACAGGCTACGGGCAGGCTGGCACGGGGGAAGCGTCCGGATTGATCAATCCGAAAGACCGCAAGGCCACCGCAGACTATCTGGAGTCTCTCGCCTCCGAGTGACACCGGCGTTGCGGTGGGCGCCCGCCGGGCTGCTGTGGGCCACAAGCCTACGCTTTTTCCAGACACCGACCCTAATCGGTTTAACACCTTACATCTTCTGACTTTGGGTCAGTCCTTTTGTTGCACCGCACTTGAATTTAGGCGGCTAGGCCCTCAAAGACGGGTGCGCAATTGGTTTCAGGCTGCTAAAAGAGCCCCGCTGCGCCCGAGTTCAGCGCGGCTATGACGTTCATTTGCAAGGAACCGCGCCATGGAGGAATTCCACAAAATCAAAAGGCTGCCGCCTTATGTTTTTGAACAAGTCAACCGGCTGAAAGCCAAGGCGCGGGCAGCCGGTGCGGATATTATCGATCTGGGCATGGGCAATCCGGATCTGCCGACGCCCCAGCATATTGTCGACAAGCTGACAGAAGTTGTTCAGGATCCACGGTCCCACCGCTATTCCGCGTCCAAGGGAATTCATGGTTTGCGCAAGGCCCAGGCGGCCTATTACGGGCGCCGGTTCGGGGTCAAACTCGACCCGGACACGCAGGTCATTGCCACGCTCGGCTCCAAGGAAGGCTTTGCCAACATGGCTCAGGCCATTTCTGCGCCCGGTGACGTGATCCTGAGCCCGAATCCGAGCTACCCGATCCACACATTCGGCTTTCTGATGGCCGGGGCCTCGATCCGGAACATTCCCGCAGAGCCGGGACCTGCGTTTTTTGACGCGCTGGAGCGCGCGGTGATTCATTCCGTGCCCAAACCGATCGCCATCATCCTGTGCTATCCGGCAAATCCGACCGCCTATTGCGCGGATCTGGATTTCTACAAGGACGTGGTTGCGTTTGCGCGCAAGCACAACATTTTCATCCTGTCGGACCTGGCCTATTCGGAGATCTATTTCGGCGACACGCCGCCGCCCTCCGTGCTGCAGGTTCCCGGCGCCATGGATATCACCGTGGAATTCACGTCGCTCTCCAAAACGTTTTCCATGCCTGGTTGGCGCATGGGGTTTGCAGTTGGCAATGAGCGGCTGATTGCGGCCCTGTCCCGGGTAAAATCCTATCTGGACTACGGTGCATTCACCCCGATCCAGGTGGCGGCCACTGCGGCCCTGAATGGTTCGGCGGACTGTATCGAGGAAACCCGGGAGGTTTATAAGCGCCGCCGGGACACGGTGGTGGACAGTTTCGGCCGGGCCGGGTGGGTGGTGCCGCCGCCTGAAGCCAGCATGTTCTGCTGGGTGCCGATCCCGGAGAAGTTCAAAGCTCTGGGCAGCCTGGAATATTCCAAACTGCTGCTGGAGCGGGCGGATGTCGCAGTCGCACCGGGAATCGGGTTTGGCGAACATGGCGATGACTATGTGCGCATCGGTCTGGTGGAAAACGAACAGCGCTTGCGCCAGGCCGCGAGAAATATTCGCCGCTTCCTTGAAACTGCGGATCAAAAGCTGCACAACGTCATCCCGCTCGGGACCTCTGGCTGATTAGAAGTGGACTGAATACTCAATGGCTGAAGCATTGAAAGTTGGCGTAGCTGGCCTTGGCACAGTAGGTGCCTCCCTCGTACAGCTTCTGGAAAAACATGGCGGGCAGATCGCCCGCAAGTCCAGCCGGAGTGTAACCGTCACGTCCGTCAGCGCCCGGGACCGCTCAAAGGACCGGGGCTTTGATGTCAGCGGCTTTGAATGGTTCACTGATCCGGTCGAGATGGCGCAGACCGCAGAGATCGATATCTTTGTTGAATTGATCGGCGGCGAAGACGGCCCTGCGGAAGACAGTGTGCGCGCAGCGCTTGGCCGGGGGATCCATGTGGTGACGGCGAACAAGGCGCTTCTGGCCCGTCACGGGGTTGATCTGGCGGCGCTGGCGGAGGCCCATCAGGCCAGCCTGAATTATGAGGCGGCCGTTGCCGGGGGCATCCCAATCGTCAAGACCCTGCGCGAATCCATGTCCGGAAATGATGTCAGCCGGGTCTATGGCATTTTGAACGGTACTTGCAATTACATCCTGACTCGCATGGAAGCGGAGGGCATCAGTTTCGAAGACTGTCTTGCCGACGCACAACGTCTCGGTTATGCGGAGGCGGATCCTACCTTTGACATTGAGGGAAATGACACGGCCCACAAGCTGGCGATCCTGACCAGCCTTGCCTTTGGCACGCAGATTTCCAGCGATGACATATATATGGAAGGGATCACCTCCATCACGACGGCGGATATTGAGGCGGCCGACGAATTGGGGTTCCGGATCAAGCTTCTGGGCGTCGCCCAGCGGACGGAGACCGGCATCGAGCAGCGGGTCCATCCGACCATGGTTCCCAAATCCTCTGCGATTGCGCGCATTGACGGCGTCTTGAATGCGGTGGCAGTTGACGGGGATTATGTGGGCGCAATTGTTCTGGTCGGCCCAGGCGCAGGCGGAAATGCCACAGCCTCCTCGGTTGTCGCCGACATTTGCGATGTGGCCCGGGGAGACCAGACGCCGGTACTGGCAATGCCCGCTGCCGATCTGGCGCCGTATGAACGCGCGCGCATGCGCCTTCATGAAGGCGGCTATTACATCCGCCTGTCCGTGTTTGACCGGCCGGGTGCGTTTGGTGAAATTGCGCGCTGCATGGGCGAAGCCGGCATTTCTCTGGAATCAATTGTGCAGAAACGGCGCGCAGTGGCAGAGGCCCTTCAGCCCAATGAGGGGGACCTGCCTCAACCTGTCATCTTGATCACGTATGAAACAACGGAAGTTGCGATCAAGGAAGCTCTGGACGTCATCATGTCCAAGGGGGTTGTTGCCGAAGAGCCGCAAATGATCCGGATTGAGAAATTGAATTGATGATTAAGTGCCCACCCATGCGTTCTGCGGGGAGAGACTGGAGATGTTGATGTCCAATACTGAAAATCAGCCGTCGAGCGGACTGGACCGTATTCTGACCCTTGAATTGGCCCGGGTCAGTGAACGGGCAGCCGTTTCGGCTGCACGCCTGCGTGGCCACGGGGACGAGATGGCTGCCGATCAGGCCGCTGTGGATGCTATGCGCCGCGAACTCAACCGGCTGCCGATTGATGGCACCGTTGTGATTGGCGAAGGCGAGCGGGACGAAGCGCCGATGCTTTATATCGGCGAGAATGTGGGCACCAAACAGGGCCCCAAGGTGGATATTGCCCTTGACCCGCTGGAAGGCACAACGATCTGTGCGAAAAACCTGCCGAACTCCCTGGCGGTGATTGCCCTGGCGCCGGAAGGCGACCTGCTCAACGCACCGGACAGCTACATGGACAAGATAGCCATCGGGCCGGGCTATCCCGAAGGGCTGATCGATCTGGACGCGCCGATTTCCGACAATATTGCTGCTGTCGCCAAGGAGAAAGGCGTTTCGGTCCCGGAAGTGACCGCCTGTGTTCTGGACCGCCCGCGCCACGCACGCCTCATTGAAGATATCCGCGCAACCGGCGCGGCAATCCGCCTGATCGGTGATGGCGATGTGGCCGGTGTAATCCACACGACCGATTCCGATGAAACGGGTATTGATATCTATGCCGGGATCGGCGGGGCGCCGGAGGGCGTTCTGGCGGCGGCGGCCTTGCGCTGTATCGGCGGTCAGATGCAATCCCGTCTGGTGATCACCCGCGACGAGCAGGTCGAACGGGCGCACCGTATGGGCATCGAAGACATCAAGAAGAAATACACGCTAGAGGAAATGGCCGGACCGGATGTGCTGTTTGCAGCCACCGGCGTAACGGACGGCAATTTCCTGCAAGGGGTCCGTTTTGGCCGGACACACATCACCACCCACACAGTGGTCATGCGCTCGTCCACAGGCACGGTGCGCTATATCAAGGCCCAGCATACGGATCTGGAAAAGTTCCATCTGGATTGAGGCCTGGACAAGTGCGGCACTGAATGCTCGAGAATTCTGGCGGGGAAGAGAGGCGGCTCGTTCTTGGGGTCGCCCGGTCGGCAAATGACAATGCATGGCGGGAGCGGCTGAACGCGGATGAAGCGCGCTCGGCCATGGCCATTGCCCAGGTTCAGGGTCTGCCTGACGTCCTGGCCCGGGTTCTGGCGGCGCGCGGGGTCGCGCCGGAGGCCGCAATTGCCTTTCTGGATCCATCCCTGAAGACCCTGATGCCGGACCCCTCCAGTCTTCAGGACATGGATGCGGCCGTGAGCCGGGTGGCCGATGCGGTGGTCAGGCGCCGCAGGATTGCGATTTTTGGCGACTATGATGTGGACGGAGCAACCTCTTCCGCCATCTTCGCCAAATATCTGCAAGGGCTCGGGCTCGATCCCGTCATTCATATTCCCGACAGGATTATTGAAGGCTATGGCCCCAACGGGCCGGCCATTGAACAGTTGCGGGCAAATGGGGCGGAACTGCTGGTCACGCTGGATTGCGGCAGCACATCGTTTGACGCCTTTGAAACCGCTCGCAAGTTGGATCTGGATGTGGTGGTCATTGATCATCACCAGGTGGGCGAGCGCCTGCCGGACGTCTGTGCACTGGTCAATCCGAACCGGCAGGACGATCTGTCTGCGCAAGGGCATCTGGCGGCCGTGGGCGTCACCTTTCTGTTTCTTGTTGGTTTGAACCGGGAGCTGCGCCGCCGGGGGACGTTTTCCGGTACTGCCCAGCCGGATCTGATGGCACTGTTGGATCTGGTCGCACTTGGAACCGTCTGTGATGTGGTTCCGCTGCAGGGCCTGAACCGGGCCTACGTAACCCGGGGGCTGACCGTCATGCATCAGCGCCGGAACTACGGGCTGACGGCCCTTGCGGATGCAGCCAGGGTCAGCGGCAAGCCGGCACCATATCACCTTGGCTTTCTGGTGGGCCCGCGCATCAATGCGGGCGGACGCATCGGGGACGCGGCCCTGGGAGCCCGGCTGCTGACAACCGAAGACCCGCATGAGGCCCGTGCCATTGCCGAACGGCTCGACCAGCTCAACAGCGAGCGTCAGGCGATGGAAGCGGTGATGCTGGAACAGGCCGGCGCGGAAGCCGCGCTTGCCATCGACACAAGGGACCCGGCTGTGCTTCTGACCGGATCGGAGGATTGGCATCCGGGAATTGTCGGCCTGATCGCCTCGCGGCTCAAAGAGACGCACCGCCGCCCGGCTTTTGCCATTGCCTATGATGAAACGGGCAAGGGCACGGGCTCCGGCCGGTCCATCCCCGGGGTGGATCTGGGCAAGGCTGTCCGCCAGGCGGTCGAGATGGGCTTGCTGGAAAAAGGCGGCGGCCATGCCATGGCGGCCGGTCTGACGGTGCAGCGGGACAAAGCCGGTGAGCTGGAAACCTTCTTCAATCAATCATTGAAGGAAGACGTGGAAGAGGCGACAAAGACTCGCGAAATCAAGATCGATGCGGCCCTGACAGCGACCGGGGCGACGCTTGATCTTTTGGAGCTTTTGGAAAAAGCCGGCCCTTATGGGGCAGGCCATTCTGAACCTGTCTTTGCTTTTCCTGCTCACCGGATCAGTTTTGCCGATGTGGTTGGCAAGGGGCATGTGCGGGCGACGCTGGCCTCCGGGGACGGGTCCACGGTGAAGGCCATTGGGTTCAAGGCGGAAGACCGGCCCCACGGCAAGATGCTGCTGGAGGGCAGGGGGCGCAATCTGCATGTGGCCGGAAGCCTGTCCATCGACACCTGGCAGGGATCGCCAAAAGTGCAGCTGCGTATTCTGGATGTGGCCGATCCGCAGAAGACCCGCCTTTAGCGCACGATGCACTAGGCCCGCAGGGCCCGACCCCTTGCCGGATGAACTAAAGTATCCGTTAACCAAACTCTAAGGGGCTCAGCCTAACTTGGTCCAACGAAGGAATCGTGAGGATCGGGTATGCACGCTCAGAATGAGCTTTCTCCCTATTTTACGGAAATCGACAAGCGCACCGATGCCGCTCTGAAAGGCATTCGCAAGGTGCGACGGTCCGCAAAGTTCAACGGGCTTCCGAGAGATCCCGGCGGCGCGGTGGTCGGCACCGGGTTTCTGGTCGCGCTTGCTGCCTTCGTGGGCTTGTTTCTCGGCTAGAGCCGGGGCATTCTCTGCGCTCATTTCTCAAAATAGATCCAGCGCCTTTCGCCTGGATGATCGATTTCTCCAGCATTGATGCTGCCTGACTTCGTGGAGGCCTTCGCCGTCATGACCGACTATTCCGTTGCCTTGTGGTCTTTTAATGTGGGCTGCGCACCGTCCTCTGTGGAAGCTCTTGCCGCCGAGATCGACTTGGGAATGGCCCGGTCTTCGGCGTCTGGTGCCCGGCTCCTGATGCTGCCCGAATATTTTATCGAATGCTGCCTTGCCTATAAACCGGCGGACCTGAGACCCGATCAGGAGATGGGCTTTCTGGCAGATCAGGGCAGGGCGCTGCTTCCGCTTTTAAAAGAGTTGCCGGAAAAACACGGCCTGTCGCTTCTGTGCGGCACGGTCCCGGTCCGGCAGAGCGGCGGTCTCACCAACACGGCCATACTTCTGACGGCGGATGGACGGGAGATCCAGCAGGACAAGCTCTGCCTGACCCCGTCCGAACAGGATGCGGAGGCCTGGTCGCTAGCGCCTGGCCAGACCCTCAAAGTGTTTGACCTTGACGGCCTCAAGATGGCGATCCTGATTTGCCTGGATGTTGAAGTGCCTGCCCTCAGCAGTCTGCTGGCGCAACAGGATCTCGACCTGTTGCTGGTGCCGTCCATGACGGAAAAGCTCTCCGGGTACCATCGGGTCTATGGCTGTGCCAAGGCGCGGGCGGTGGAGCTGATGTGTGCTGTTGCTGTGTGTGGTGTGGTTGGGACGGCCATCGGCACAACCCAGAACGAGACCAATGTCTCCGGGGCGTCGCTCTATCTGCCTTGTGAAGAGGAACTGGGCTTCAAAGGCCGCGCCGCTGAATATCCCCCAACCGATGGGTTGGAGGGGCAGGAGCCGTTTGTGGTCGCAGAGGTGCCATTTGCGCGAATCAGGCAACTCAAATCAGGTGCTGCGGAAGTCTGGCCGGGCGCCTGGAACGCAGCCCATGTCCGGATTGATTTGCATTAGCGGGACACAAAACAGACAAATTCTGCAGCCATAGTGCACAAAGTGCACTTTTTTCTAGACTTTATCATCTTACGCATTTATACGAACGCCAATCAATAATGAAGGTTCATGAATGTTTTTAACTAGGTCGATGACCGCAAAAGGGGATCTGTCTTGGCTGCAAGGGGTCAGTGGTTTGTTTGTCAAGCCGGCTCGTTTGCAGATTGCGGCCCTGTGCGTCCGGCCCGGAAAAGCGGAAAATGAAATTCTCCTGGTCACGACCCGCGACACTGGCCGTTTGATCCTCCCCAAAGGCTGGCCGGAAAAAGACAAGCCGGCCTTCAGGACCGCAACACTTGAGGCGTATGAAGAAGCCGGCATTGTGGGCGAGACGGAAACCCGGCCGATGGGCAGTTTCCGTTCGTTCAAGGGACTGTCAAACGGGCTGAAGATCCGGACCAAGGTTCTGGTTTTCAGAATAGATTTTGAAAAGCAGCTGAAATCCTTTCCCGAAAAAGGGCAGCGTAAAGCCATGTGGGTGCCGCTGTCGGAGGCCATTGTCCATGCGGACGAACCCGCCTTGAAGCGCTTCTTGCACCGGCACAGGGCAAAGATCGGCTGACACTATTCCACTTCAAAAAACTCAGGGTGTTGACGTTGTGCCGTCACACCATCCTGCGATCTTAAGTATCATACAACCGCACGCTGATAGAGGCGTGGGGCGCTTACTTAAAAGTGCCTGCCAGAGGACGCAGCTTGCCAACAAGCAAACATCTGGGAAACCAGGTTCTGGACAAGGATCTGGAAAAAATTGGGTTTTTGAGCGATGCCGCCGAGGCCATGGGCCGGCGTCTCGCTGGGCCTGCACTCGCTTTGCTCTTTCTTGTCCTGTGTGCAGTGGTGGCGGCGTTTCAGGTCGTCTCAGAAGACATGGCAGACATTGTCCTTCTTGTCGCGGCCAGCGCCATTGGTGGCTACATGGCTCTGAATATCGGGGCGAATGACGTTGCCAATAATGTGAGCCCCGCCGTCGGCGCGCGCGTGGTCAGCCTGACCGGCGCACTTTTGATTGCCGCCATATGCGAAAGCGCCGGTGCCTTTCTGGCCGGGAGGGAAGTGATCACCACCGTGTCGCGCACGATCTTCAGCCCGGCTGACGTTCCAGATACGTTTTCCTTTGTTCAGGCCATGATCATGGCCATGGTCGCAGCGGCGCTCTGGATCAATTTTGCCACCTATGTCGGGGCGCCGGTGTCCACCACACATTCGATCATTGGCGGGGTTGTTGGTGCTGGCATTGCCGCCAGCAGTTTTGCGGCCATTGACTGGCAAGTTCTTTCGGCCATTGCGGCGACCTGGGTGGCATCTCCCTTTCTGGGTGGCGTGGCCGCGGCAGGCCTGATGGCATTCATCAGCAAGGTTATGATCTACAGGACGGACAGACTGGCGGCGGCCCGGTTCTGGCTGCCCATTCTGATCGCGGTCATGGGCGGCGTGTTTGCGGCCTATATCTCTTTCAAGACGACCGACCATGCGTCGGTTCTGTCCAACAGGCAGGCCCTGGCTCTGTCGCTCTTTCTGGGCGCGGGGATCTGGCTGGGCTACCGTTATCTGGTCAGTGTCCAGATAACGGAGCTTGAGAACTCTTCCCAGGCGATGCGCGCGCTCTTCGCTGTCCCGCTCATGGTTGCCGCAGCGCTTTTGTCCTTCGCCCATGGGGCCAATGATGTCGCCAATGCCATCGGTCCGCTGGCGGCGATTGTCTACAGTCAGGCAAATGACTATCAGGATATGCGGTTCTGGATGCTCGGGTTTGAAGGAGCCTCGGTGCCGGTCTGGGTGACAGCTGTTGGCGCGTTCGGGATCTCGGCCGGATTGCTGCTATTCGGCCGGAGGCTTGTGACCGTGGTGGGCAAGAAAATCACCAAACTCAGCCCCATACGCGCCTTTTGCATCACCCTTTCAACGGCGGCGACCGTTCTGACCGCCTCCAGCCTGGGCCTGCCGGTCTCCACCACCCATATCGCGGTGGGGGCCGTTTTTGGGGTCGGGTTTTACCGGGAATGGCAGCGGAACAAGTATCTCAGCGAAGGCGGCGTCCTCAAGCCCCGCAAAATATTGAAAAACCGGGAAGAACGCCGCCGCCGACTGCTGGTGCGCCGGTCTTCGCTTTTGGCGATCGTGGCTGCCTGGGGGATTACGGTGCCTGCAACAGCGCTGCTTGCTGCCGCACTCTTCCACCTCGCCAGCCTGGCGGGGCTCTAAAGCCGGGCCTTCGGCGGCTCAGGACAGTCCGGATTGGGCCGCCAGCTGACCGGATGCTTCCAGGGAAAGTCTTGCCCAGACGGGCAGATGGTCCGAGGCAATCCGGGCGGTCCGGGACTTGTGTACGCCAGCCTCTTCGACTGTAAATTCCGGACTGGTGATAATCCGGTCCAGACTGCCTACCGGCAGTGGGCTCGGAAAGCTCCGCCCAGGTGTGGTGACTTCATAATGCTCTTTCAGAAGTTTCAGGCTGCCGGCCGTGTCGCGCCACTCATTGAGATCACCAATCAGGACGGTTGGCAGATAGGTGAGATGTTCGTGCAACTGGTGCATAACGGACATGACCTGCTTCTTGCGAAAATGTCCCACAAGGCTCAGATGCATGGCGGCGATCCGGATAGGACGGCCTTCGACCGTCAGATCCACGGCCACGGCGCCCCGGGGTTCCAGTTTCGGCAAATCCAGGCAGCGGAAATCCAGAATACCGATGGTCTTGCGCACCAAAATGGCGTTGCCATGCCAGCCGAGGCTTTCGTCGCCCTTGGCAAAGGGCACCGGCCGGTAGTCAGTCTCCGACAGGATGCTCGCCCTGTCGAGCGTGCTGGCCCGGGCGCCAAAACGCTTGTCGGCTTCCTGAAGTGCCAGAATGTCGCAGTCGAGTTCCTGAATGACCTTCAGAGTCCGTTCCGGTTTGCGGCGGGCGTCAACGCCGATGGCCTTCTGAATATTGTAGGACCCAATTTTGAGCATGTCCGGAACTTTGACGTTTTTTTTGGCGCTTTTTGTAAGCCGCAGGCGGTAAGGTGACAAAAGGACCGCTTCAAGGCAAAGAAAATCCCTGTGAAGGTCTCCACAGGGATTTGAAAGTATCGGCGATGAATGTTGCGAAACGTTTGACGTTTTGACCGTCCTGACCGTGTCTTTGAGAGCGGCCTAAGGATCCTCAGGCCACCGTCATGCAGCTTCCAGTTCCCGTGCAGCCTGAACCAGCAGGCCCGGCACATAGTCCATGAAGGAGCCCCAAGCCTCCACAAAGAAGGTGTCTTCACCGATGCGCCAGATCAGGACAGGCGCCTTGTGAAAGAGCGTCCGGGTGACAGTCCCGACGGGAAAGGCACCGGGCGTAAAGTCGATGAAAATCCCTGTGTTCAGCAACCAGACGGCCTTTTCGCCGCTGACAATGATGGCTTCCGATCGGTCCGAAATGTCAACCAGTGCATGCGGCTGGCCGGATAGCTTTTCGGAAAAGGTGTCCTGAAGAAGCTGAAGGTCTTCTTCGGGCGCCAGCAATGTCCATTCGTCCGGCCCCATCCAGAGCGCTGCCCGTTTCGGAGCGGTTGTGCTGGTCAAAGCCGCGCGCGGCAGCCCGGCCCCGAAGGCGGTGTCAGCTGCTTCCAGTGCACCTTCCCGGGCCCGGAAGGACAGGCGGGCCAGTGGGGCGGATTTCAAGATGGACACCTCGGACTGGCTCAATAACGGAGCTGCCCCCGCGTCCGGGGTGATCAGGTCGCTTGCCAGTAACTCAGACATTGATCCGTGCTCCTTCCTTGTCATAGAAGACCGGACTGGTCACCTCGACCGGAAGACTGCCATCTGGCATGGGCACATAGAGCGTCTGACCTTCCAGCGCATGGCCGTTTTTCAGGACGGCGAGGGCGATGGTCCTGCCAAGGGCCGGGCTGAAATAGGACGAGGTGACATGGCCTTCGGCCGGGGTTCCGGTCGCTGGATTTTCAGCAGTGGTGATCTGCGCGCCTTCTTCCAGTTTGACGGACGGGTCCTTGGTCAGGAGGCCGACGAACTGCTTACGATTGTCTGCCACAAGGTCGGTTCGCTCAAGGCCGCGCTTGCCGACAAAGTCATGCTTTTTCTTGCCGATGGCCCAGCTCATGCCTGCGTCGTACGGGGTCACCGTGCCATCGGTGTCCTGCCCGACGATGATGTAGCCCTTTTCCGCGCGCAGCACATGCATGGTTTCCGTACCGTAGACCGTGCCGCCCTGTTTGCTGGTTTCCCCGGCGAGGGTCTCCCACATCATCTTGCCGGCCCGGCGCGGCACATTGATTTCAAAGCCGAGCTCACCGGTGAAGGAAATCCGGAAGAGGCGGCACGGGACACCGCAGAACCGGCCCTCGCGCAGGCTCATATGGGGAAAGGCCTCGTTTGACAGATCAATGCCTTCAATAAATGGCGCGATCACGTCCCGCGCCCGTGGACCCTGTACGGCCGCGACGGCATATTGCTCCGTGGTGGAGGTGATCCAGACATCCAGATCCGGCCATTCGGTCTGAAGGTAATCTTCCATGGTGGCAAACACGCTTGGCGCGCCGCCGGTGGTGGTGGTCACATGGAAGCGGTCCTCGGCCAGTCGGCCAATGACGCCATCGTCGGTGATGAACCCGGCATCGTTCAGGAGCAGCCCATAGCGGCACCGTCCCGGCGCCAGCTTCTTCCAGGGATTGGTGTACATGCGTTCCAGGAATTCGGCCGCATCCGGGCCAACCACCTCGATCTTGCCCAATGTTGATGCATCAAAGAGGCCCACTGTCTCGCGCACGGTTTTGCATTCCCGGGCAACAGCGGCATGCATGTCTTCGCCCGGTTCAGGCAGATACCAGGCGCGTTTCCACTGGCCGACATCTTCAAACACACCGCCCTGGTCCACAATCCAGTCATGGGAGGGCGTCTTGCGCACCGGATCGAAAAAATCCCCCCGTGCCACTCCGGCAAAAACGCCGAAGGTGGTGGGTGTATAGGGGAGGCGGAACGTGGTCAGGCCCACATCGGTCACCGGCCGTTCCAGCGCGCCGGAGGCAATATCCAGAGCGTTCATGTTGGACAGGCGCCCCTGATCGGTGGCCATGCCCGTGGTGGTGTAGCGCTTGATGTGTTCGATGGAGTGCATGCCCTCGCGCACGGCCAGTTTCACGTCCTTCGCGGTCACGTCATTCTGGTAATCCACGAAGGCTTTGACCCGTGACGCATTGCGGTCATGGGGCAGGGCGCCAAGAATGCCGCCGCCTCCGGCGTCGCCGCCGCCGGCTGATGCGTAGGTCAGTTTTTGGACCTTGCCGGTGGCCGACTTCGCAGCGTCCTCTCCGGCAGCATAGCCGTCTTCCAGAGTGGCCTGCAGACCGTAAAGCCCTTTGGCCGCGCCCGCAGACCGCTCGTTCTGCACCGAAATTCCAGGCACATATGCGCCCTTGTCCCCATCCCAGACGACTTTGCCGCGCGATTGGGAATAGAGGCTGACGGTCGGGGTCCAGCCGCCGGACATGAGCAGCGCATCGCAATCCACCTGACCGCCGGAGGCCACTTGGCCGGAGGTCATCAACCGTCCGAGCAATGCCGATTTGATGCGTTTGCGCCCCAGGGTGCCGGTCACGACGCAGCCCGCTTCCACCCGGATACCCCGGGCCTTTGCGATTGACATCAGGTTTTCCGGCGGCTGCTCACGCAGATCGACAATGGCCGTGATGTCTACGCCCTGATCCACCAGATCAAAAGCCGCCTGCCAGGCGGTGTCGCAGGCGGTTGCGACCGCCACCTTGTGCCCCACCTTGACCCCATAGCGGTTCAGATAGGTCCGTCCGGCCTCTGCCAGCAGAATGCCCGGACGGTCATTTTCCGGAAACACCATCGGACGCTCGATGGAGCCGGTGGCAATCACCACTTCCTTGGTGCGGACCTGCCACAGGCGCTCACGTGGCAGCCGGGTGTCGGGTGCTGCAAGATGGTCCGTGACCCGTTCCACAAGGGCCAGGTAGTTATGGGCGAAATAGCCGAAGGCGGTTGTCCGTGAGAGCAGGGTGACATTGTCCATCGCCGACAGCTGCGCAATCTTGTCCTGAACCCAGTCTGAGGGGCTCTTGCCGTCGAGCGTGGCATTGGCTTCGGTCAGGAGCGAGCCGCCAAATTCGGCTTGTTCGTCGCACAGGATGACCCGGGCCCCGGTTTCTGCGGCCGCCAGTGCTGCGGCAAGACCGGCAGGGCCTGACCCGGCCACCAGGACATCGCAATGGGCATAGAGGTTGCCGTAATGGTCCGGATCGGCGGCTTTGGGCGGTTTTCCAAGACCGGCTGCTGCCCGGATAACCGGTTCATAGACCTTGTCCCAGAAGAATTTCGGCCACATGAAGGTCTTGTAGTAGAAGCCTGCAGGAAACAGCGGCGACAGAAGGTCGTTGACGGCCCCGACATCAAAGCCCAGCGAGGGGAACCTGTTCTGGGAAATGGCGTCCAGCCCCTCATAGAGTTCGACCTGGGTGGCCCGGAGATTCGGGGTCTGGTCGCCATGGCGGTAAACACCGACCAGAGCATTGGGTTCTTCCGATCCAGCGGTCACAACGCCGCGCGGCCGGTGGTATTTGAAGGACCGTCCGACCAAATGCATGCCATTGGCCAGGAGCGCTGAGGCGAGCGTGTCGCCCTGATAGCCGTGCAATTGTTCCCCGTCAAAGGTGAAGGTGAGGGCCTTGGCACGCTCGATCCGTCCACCTTTTTCGGTGCGGTAGGGCTGGGTCATTTGCCTGCCTCCTTGGCAAGCGCCTCAAGATCCGGCAGTGGTTCCCCGGTCTTGTACACGGCAAGGAACTTGTCGCTCACCGTGTCGCGCACGGCGTTGAAGAAGCGCCCGCAGCCGTGAATATGGCGCCAGCGCTCCGCATATATGCCTTTTGTGTTGGAGCGCATATAGAGGAAGTTGGCCCAGTCCTCTTCTGTGGCCTGGGCCGGATCGGCAGGGCGGGCTATATGGGCTTCGCCCCGGCAGGCAAATTCAGTTTCCGCCCGTTCAACGCCGCAATAGGGGCAATAGACCAGCAACATCCGATAAAGTCTCCCTGGATCAACGAGGTCCTGGCTGCTCTGGGGCGAAAGCCGGGATGTTGATCGGTTCAAAAAGTGAAGAGAGCCTCTGATCCGGGCCGGAGGCCGGGCTGAACGCTCTCAGGTCCTTGCCCCTAGTGGGCCACAGCAGCAGCGGCTGCTTCGTCGATCAGGCGTCCGGTGCGGAACCGCTCAATCGTGAACGGCGCGTTGATCGGGTGGGGCTCGTCCTTAGCGATGGTGTGGGCGAAGACATGGCCTGAGCCCGGAGTCGCCTTGAAACCTCCCGTGCCCCAGCCGCAATTGACGTAAAGCCCCTGAACCGGCGTCTTCGACAGGATCGGCGAGCGGTCCGGGGTCACATCCACGATGCCGCCCCAGTTGCGCAGCATCCGCATGCGCCGGAAGTGGGGAAAGAGCTCGCAGATCGCGTCAATCGTATGGGTGCTGATGTGAATGCCGCCGGTCTGCGAATAGGAAATGAACTGGTCGGTGCCCGCCCCGATCACCAATTCGCCCTTGTCGGATTGGGATATATAGGCATGGATCGTGTTGGACATGACCACACAGGGGAAGGCCGGTTTGACCGGCTCGGACACCAGAGCCTGAAGCGGATAGGATTCCAGCGGCATGCGCACACCGGCCATCTCCATAACGGTCGAGGTGTGCCCGGCTGCCACGACGCCGATCTTCTTGGCCTTGATGAAACCTTTGGCCGTCTCCACCCCTTCAACGGTCCCGTCCGGGCTCCGCCGGATGCCGGTGACGGCACAGTTCTGTAGAATGTCGACGCCAAGCGCATCGGCGCCGCGGGCATAGCCCCAGGCAACAGCATCATGGCGGGCCGTGCCGCCAACCCGCTGCAACGCCCCGCCCATGACCGGATAGCGGATGTTCTTTGAGATGTTGAGCGGGGGGCAATAGTCCTTGGCCTGTTCCGGTGTCAGCCACTCGTTCTGTACCCCGGCCAGACGGTTCGCGTGAATGTGCCGCTGCGCCACCTGAACGTCATGCACGGTGTGGGCGAGCATCAGAACACCGCGTGCAGAATACATCACATTGTAGTTCAGCTCCTGGGACAGGCCCTGCCACAGGCCGATGGCATGATTGTAAAGCGCAGCACTCTCTTCCCAGAGATAGTTGGAGCGCACAATGGTCGTGTTGCGGCCAGTATTGCCACCGCCAAGCCAGCCTTTTTCAACGACCGCCACATTGCGGATACCATGTTCCTTGGCAAGATAGTAGGCGGTTGCCAGGCCATGGCCGCCAGCGCCGATGATGACAACATCATATTCGGCCTTGGGTTCCGGCGCACGCCATTGCCGCCCCCAATTCTGGTGCGCGGTAAAGGCATTCTTGGCCAGTTCCAGAAAGGAAAATCGCTTCATTCAGCAGCGGCTCCGCACGTTTCAGGCTGCGTTCTGCCGGTCTGGCCGGTAGGGGAGCCCGTTTAAAAGGTGATCAGGCACGGGACCATAGCGAGGTGGTCAGGTTCCGTCCATTGCCGGGCATCTTCCCGATTGGGCACGAGTTTGCATATCAGGTTTCAGTCGCCTGTTTGTCAGAAAGCGACATTGCCGTGTGTGGGCCAATTGCGGTTCAGCCGGCAGTCGAGTTTCGGTTTTTGACTATGGGCTTCGTTTCTTGTCCAGAGGCGGGTTTGAAACAAAACTGGCAACGCCTTCAAGATGCGTTTTCCAAATAAAGCGCGTCGTTTCGGTCCTTGCTTTTCAGGATGCAGGCAGTAACTCTGCGCGAAACAGCCGATGAGGGAGACAGATCAATGGAAGTTCGTGCAGCTGTGGCGGTGGGCGCTGGCAAGCCCCTGGAAGTGACAACCGTCAATCTTGAAGGGCCACGGGCCTTTGAAGTTCTGGTTGAGGTAAAGGCAACAGGGATCTGCCACACCGATGAATTCACTCTGTCCGGTGCTGATCCGGAAGGCCTGTTTCCGGCGATTCTAGGCCATGAAGGGGCAGGGGTCGTGGTAGAGGTCGGGCCCGGCGTGACCACGCTGAAGCCGGGCGATCATGTCATTCCCCTCTATACGCCCGAATGCCGCAATTGTGAATATTGCCTCAACCCAAAAACCAATCTGTGTCAGGCGATCCGCTCCACCCAGGGGCAGGGGTTGATGCCGGACGGTTCGTCCCGTTTCTCGACCCTCGATGGGCAACCGATCCTGCACTATATGGGCACCTCGACCTTCGCCAACTATACGGTCGTGCCGGAGATTGCCTTGGCCAAGATCCGTCCGGACGCGCCTTTTGACAAGGTTTGCTACATTGGCTGCGGCGTCACGACCGGCATCGGCGCGGTGATCAACACGGCCAAGGTGGAAATCGGCTCCCGGGCCATTGTGTTCGGTCTTGGCGGGATTGGCCTCAATGTGATCCAGGGCCTGCGTCTTGCTGGAGCAGATCAGATTGTCGGTGTCGATCTTAATCCGGACAAGATCGAGATGGCCAAGCGATTCGGGATGACGGATTTTGTCAATCCGAACGAGGTGGAAGAGGATCTGGTGCCCTATCTGGTCAATCTGACCAAGGGCGGGGCGGACTACACTTTCGATGCGACCGGCAATGTCAATGTCATGCGGGCGGCGCTAGAGAGCGCTCACAAGGGCTGGGGTGAAAGCATCATCATCGGAGTGGCAGCCGCGGGCGCTGAAATTTCCACCCGGCCGTTCCAGCTGGTCACCGGCCGGACCTGGAAAGGCACCGCCTTTGGCGGGGCGCGGGGCCGCACCGATGTGCCGCAGATTGTCGACTGGTACATGGATGGCAAAATCGAGATCGATCCGATGATCACCCACACCATGCCGCTGGACGACATCAACAAGGGCTTCGATCTCATGCACAAAGGCGAGTCGATCCGCTCCGTCGTGCTCTACTGATCCTGAAGCACCGCCGCTTGCGCGGCGGGGGCAGTCTGCTCCGGGACGCAAGCCTCTTGTGTGAACGCTGCGCCCCGGCCTTTTCCTTTTGAATGCGGCAGCCGCCTCCGGTGAGCCGCTCATTCTTCCAGTCTCCAACAGGCGTCTTCAGATGAAAACTCTTTCCGAAAACAAGGCTTTTGGTGGTGTCCAGGGTGTTTATAGCCACGCCTCGCAGGCGTGCGGTTGTGACATGACCTTTGCGGTCTATATGCCGCCTCAGGCTCAGGTCGGTCCTGTGCCGGTGCTCTGGTATCTGTCCGGACTGACCTGCACACACGAAAACGCCATGACCAAGGCTGGTCTTCAGACCCACGCGGCTGAGTTCGGGCTGGCCCTGGTCTTTCCGGACACGAGCCCGAGGGGAGAAGGCATTGCGGATGATGAGGCTTATGATCTCGGCCAGGGCGCGGGGTTTTACGTCAATGCGACGGAAGCGCCCTGGCATCCGCACTTCCAGATGGAGACCTATATCGCCAGCGAATTGCGTGATCTGGTCACCGAGAAATTTGCGGTGTCCGTGCATCACGGCATCACCGGCCATTCCATGGGAGGGCACGGGGCGCTGACCCTTGCCATGAAATATCCCGGCCACTACCAGTCCCTGTCAGCCTTTGCGCCGATTTCCAACCCGTCCGACTCGGACTGGGGCCGTAAACAGCTTGGCGCCTATCTGGGGGCAAATGAAAGCCTTTGGCCCGCCCATGATGCGTCTTTGCTTTTACGGGAAAAGGGCTGGTCCGGGGATGTTCTGGTGGACCAGGGCGCCGATGACCAGTTTTTTGATCTCCTGAAACCGTCGGCTCTCGCCGGGGCCCTGGTCGAAACAAAAACAGCTCATTGCTACCGTTTGCAGGAAGGTTATGACCATTCCTATTTTTTCGTTGCGACCTTCGCGCGCGATCATATTGCCTGGCATGCGGAGCGGTTGAAAGGCTGAGTCGTGAGGCCGCAAGGCGTTCACGAGAGGAGCTTTTTTGCAACATCGCGTTCATGCAGGTAAGCCCGTTTGAACGCGATATGGCTGAACGACTGAACTTATTCGTGTCGTGGTGTCACGCCGAAAGCGCCCAGCACCAGAAAGAACCAGCCGGCAATCAGCAGCATGCCACCCGTGGGGGCTGCCATGGGAAAGAGACCGTCCCCAAGAAAGGTCTTCAGGTACAGATCGCCTGAGAACAGCCCCAGGCCAGCCGTCAACAAAATACAGGTCAGCGGCAACAGCATCACTCTGCGCAGCTGGGCCAGAAGACCGATCGCCAGCAGGATCGGGGCATGCAGCATCAGCATCTGGGCGGCCGTGATCAATTGGCCGCCATTTCCTGCAAACGCGTGTGACGCCAACGCCAGACCCGCGACACCCGCCGCGCCCGCTAGGCCGCTCAGCATGATGGACAAGCGTAAAAACGCCGTGGTTGGTTCGGGCGGAGGCATCATCGGTTTGATCATTCGCAAGGTCCCAAATATGTGTGAGTCGCTGGCTCCTTCACCAGCGGCCCATATTCAGGCTGCAAATCCGCGTTTTTGCAAGAGGGCATCTATTTTTGGGGCACGTCCCCGGAAGGCTTTGTAGGTTTCTTCCGGATCAGGGCGGCCTCCGGCCGCATAAATATGCCGCAAAAGCCGGTCCGCCGTCTGCGGATCGAAGATGTCGCCCGCCTCTTCAAAGGCTCCGAAGGCATCCGCATCCATGACTTCCGACCACATGTAGCTGTAATAGCCCGCCGAATAGCCGTCCCCGGAAAACACATGCTGGAAATGGGGAATGCGGTGGCGCATGGTGATGGCGCTTGGCATGCCGATCCGCTCGAGCGTATCCCTTTCAAAGGCTTCAATATCGAGATCACCGGGATCCTTGAGCAGATGCAGGTTCAGATCGACCAGGGCCGATGAGGTGTATTCGACCGTGGCAAAGCCCTGATTGAAGTTGGCTGCCGCAAGGAGCCGGTCAAGGAGGGCTTCGGGCATGGGCTCGCCGGTCTTGTAGTGAACCGCGAAGCGTGAGAGGACCTCAGGTTCCGACAGCCAGTGCTCATAGAGCTGTGAGGGCAGCTCGACAAAGTCGCGAGCGACACTTGTGCCGGAAATCATAGGATAGGTCACATCCGAAAGCAGGCCATGCAGGCCGTGGCCGAATTCATGAAAGAGGGTGCGCGCATCATCGAAGGTGAGCAGGGTGGCTTCCCCCGGTGCACCTTTTGCGAAATTCATCACATTGACGATGACCGGAGACACGGCCCCGTCCAGCCGGTGCTGCAGACGGAAGGCGCTCATCCAGGCACCGGACCGTTTTGAGGGGCGGGCAAAATAGTCCCCGAGAAAAAGGCCAATGTGCTCGCCCTTGCGGTCCAGCACCTCATAGGCCTTCACATCCGGATGATAGAGCGTCAGGCCCTGGCATGACCGGAAAGTGACCCCAAAAAGACGGGTGGCCGTATCGAAGGCAGCCGCGATCATCTTGTCGAGCTGGAAATAGGGTTTGAGCTCAGCCTCATCGAGGTCATGCTCTGCCTTGCGCAGCTTTTCGGCATAAAACCGCCAGTCCCAAGCTTCGATCTTGTGGTTTTCACCGGAGTGGGCGGCAAGATCTGCAAGCTTTTGCTGTTCGTCCCGTGCCTGGGCAACGGCCGGTTCCCAGACCCGCGTCAAGAGGGAGCGGACATTTTCCGGGGTCTTTGCCATCGTGTCATCAAGCTTGAAGTCGGCAAAGGTGTCGAAACCGAGCAACTGGGCGCGTTCCGCACGAAGTTTCAAGGTCTCGGTGATGATGGCTTTGTTGTTGGTGTTCCCGTCGCCGTCTCCCCGCGCACTCCAGGCTTTGAAGGCTTCTTCGCGCAAGGGCCGGTTGGTGGAAAACTGAAGGAACGGCTCAATGCTGGAGCGCGACAGGGTGATGACATATCTGCCCTCCAGCCCGCGGCTGCGGGCGGCTTCGGCCGCAGCCGTCACCAGAAATTCCGGCAGACCGGCCAGATCCTCTTCCGTTTCCAGAACCAGCTGATAGTCGGACTCGTCCTTCAGGACATTTTGGGAAAAATGTGTGCCCAGGCTCGCCAGCCGCTGGGAAATCTCTGCAATCCGGGACTTGCCGCCTTCATCAAGGCCCGCACCGGCGCGCTGAAACATCTTGAAGTACCGTTCCAGAACCTTTTCTTCTTCTGCCGCCAGACCCAAACTGCCACGGTTTTCCCACAAGGTGGTGACCCGGGCCGCAAGATGCGCGTTCAGCAGCATGTCGGAGGAATGTTTGGCAAGTTTGGGCGCCATGTCCCGTTCGATCTTCTGAAGAACCTCGTTCGTATCGGCCCCGGTGAGGTTGAAGAAGGTGCGCGCGACCTTGGTCAGCGACTTGCCCGAGGTCTCAAGCGCCAGAATGGTGTTTTCAAATGTGGGTGCGTCGGTCTGCCCGGCAATGGCATCGCTGTCTGCACGTGCCTCGGCCATGGCCGTCTCAAAGGCCTCTTCAAAATGGTCCGGCTTGATCAGGTCAAACGGGGGCAGCTCAAACGGTGTGGTCCAGTCGGCGAGAAGAGGATTGCTGGTCATGAAAGGGTCTCGAAGATCATATATCGGGTTGGTCTTGGTCTGATATGGCATTTGTTTTCCTGAGGTCCAGCCGCAGGTGGAGGGCTGGTCAGGATTGCCAGCAGCTTTCAACAAGTCTGCCCGCTGTGTAACAGAGCCCTTGGGCAGGTCATAGAGGGTGAATTCGCGGCTCACATAGCTCCGGTGCAAATGTGTGTATTCCAGAACCGCTATGCTGAAGCGTGTTTTCCGCTCTGCACACGTTTTCCGCTCGGCACACGTGGAGAAAATGTCCCTCCAGGGCAGCACCATGAACACAAGCGGGGCGAATCTTGGCTCTTGCAAAAGCGCTGTAAGGTCCTCAGGCAAGGGCAGTTCACGCACCGAAAGATATGTGATGACCTTAACGAGGCTCCTGTCGATAGAGACCGGGCCTTCCTGACCGGCGAGGCCGTCAAGATCACTCAGATGAAGACAGACACAGGCGCGGGCAAGGGCCATGGGGACGACCAGGGCGCTGCGCTTGTTCCTTCGGCTTGAGCCTGGGGAACAACGCGCCCGCCGGCATCCGGAACCAGCATGTGCCCGCGCGATTGAAGTTCCGAAAGGAGTGTGGTCTTGCCCCAGCCCGAACATCCAGACAGGACAATCAAAGGCGTGGTGGTGGCGGGCTCAAAGCGCTGAGTGTCGTTGTTCCTGTCTCTGTCCGGCGTGAAGCGGTTACCACATGCTTTTGGCAGCCCGGCCCGGCCATTCCCGATCATAGGTTGCGCCGTCGAAGCTGGCCTTGATCTCCTGAAGAATCTGGCCCGGCGTCGGAAGATCGCCTTTGGAGATCTTCTTGGCATCCTGCCAAAGGCCTGCCCGCATGATGGCGCGGGCGCACTGGAAGTAGACGGCGTCAATGGTGATCACGATCACGCTGCGCGGCAAATGCCCTTCCTTTTCGAAAGAGGCAAGCATCTCAGGGTCGACCGAGACGACCGCTTTGCCGTTCACCCGGAGTACATTGTCCCAGCCCGGGATCATGAACATGAGCGAGACCCGTGGATCGCGCACAATGTTGCGCAAGGAGTCGATCCGGTTGTTGCCACGGCGGTCCGGCAGCAGAAGCGTTTCGTCATTTTCGACCCGGACAACTTCACCGTCATCCCCACGCGGTGAACAGTCCAGGCCTTCAGGGCCACAGGTCGACAGGGCGCAGAAGGAAGACGCCTCCACAATGCTGCGATAGGCAGGGCTTAGCTTGCCGATTTCCTTCGTAGAGGAGCTTTCGCCGGAGGCGCCGTATATGTCATGCAGCTGGTCTATGGATGTCAGAATCGTCAAGGGTCCGTTTCCTTCAAGCAAAGCGCGCGCGCTCGCGCAGGCCCGAGCAGTTTTTTCGCCGGTGATTGGTACAAGAGGTGGCAAAAGTGCAGCCACTGAGGGAGATCGGCTGCGACTTTCGTATAGGCAGGCTCAGATATTGCGTGAAACCGGCTGAGCGTCAACCTCGTTTTGCGCTGCCAGATGGCCGTAGAGTAACTATTTGACCGTATATGGGGAAAAATCATGTTGCATCGCAATATAATAATCAGATTAGCTGCGAAAATAGCGCGTATTTACTTCAAAAGTCTAATGAGGGGAAAATATTAGCGGTCCGATAGTCGTATTGCTGATCCAAAGTAAGTGTTTTTACAGTTTCGGTAGCTTGCGGTTTTGGGGGTGAGGAGCTGGGAGACCGGCCGGGGAACAGTCCAGAATTGCTAGCGGCTGTACAGCTATCGCCGATGCGTCCGACGGGGGCGCGTTGTCCTTTCTGGGAGGAAAGTATGAGCTTAATTCGTAAACCCCTCAATCGCCGGTCTCTTTTGCGTGCCGGTGCGATGGGCGGGGCCGCCTTGGCTACGCCGACTATTTTTACCGGCCGGGCCTGGTCGCAGGGATATTTGAACGAGCCGACCGGCGGCACCGTTACCCTCGGGTTTAACGTACCGCAAACCGGCCCCTATGCGGACGAAGGGGCCGATGAGTTGCGGGCCTATCAGCTCGCCGTCAAGCATCTGAACGGGGAAGGCGACGGTGGCATGCTGAACACCTTCTCGTCCAAGGCCCTCAAAGGGGCTGGCATTCTGGGCAAGAAGGTCGAGTTTGTGACCGGGGACACGCAGACCAAGTCGGATGCGGCCCGCGCCTCGGCGAAATCCATGATCGAAAAAGATGGTGCGATCATGATCACCGGCGGCTCGTCCTCCGGTGTGGCCGTGGCCGTGCAGGCACTTTGTCAGGAAGCGGGCGTGATCTTCATGGCGGGCCTGACCCATTCCAACGACACCACGGGCAAGGACAAGAAGGCCAATGGCTTCCGCCACTTCTTCAACTCCTATATGTCCGGCGCGGCGCTCGCTCCGGTGCTCAAAAACGCCTATGGCAGTGACCGCAAGGCCTATCATCTGACCGCAGACTACAACTGGGGCTATACGACCGAACAGGCCGTACGTGAATCCACCGAGGCTCTGGGCTGGGAGACGGTGGAAACCGTCAAGACCCCACTCGCGGCAACGGATTTCTCGGCCTATATCACTCCGGTCCTGCAATCCGATGCGGATGTTCTGGTGTTGAACCACTATGGCGGAAACATGGTGAACTCGCTCACCAATGCGGTCCAGTTCGGCCTGCGCGACAAGGTCGTGAACGGCAAGAATTTCGAGATCATCGTTCCGCTTTATTCCCGCCTGATGGCCAAGGGTGCCGGTGCGAACGTCAAGGGCATTTTCGGGTCCACCAACTGGCATTGGTCGCTGCAGGATGAAGGCTCCAAGGCATTCGTGAAATCCTTCGGCCAGGAATACGGCTTCCCGCCCAGCCAGGCAGCCCATACCTGCTATGTGCAGACGCTGCTTTACGCTGATGCCGTGGAGCGGGCCGGATCCTTCAACCCGTGTTCGGTTGTCGAGGCCCTGGAAGGTGATAGCGCCCTGCCGGGTGTCAGCTCACCGTCCAACAAGGGGTACCTGTTCGACGGTCTTGGCAATGGTCCGACCCTCTACCGGGCAGCCGATCATCAGTGCTTCAAGGATGTCCTTGTGGTGAAGGGGAAGGAAAACCCGAGCTCCCAGTTCGACCTTCTGGAGATCGTCGAAGTCACGCCGGCCTCGCAGGTCTGGTACGAGCCGGACAATCCGCAATTCGCCGGCGGCGCTCTGGGCACCTGCAACCCCGGCGCCTGATACGCATGCAAGCAAGGGGCAGGGCGGTCCTACCGTCCTGTCCCTTTTCCATGAATTGATGCGGGGACCGGTCAAGAGCCCCGGATGATCTTCCGAGCTGAGAGCGATGGACGCGATACTTCTGCAAATTCTGAACGGTTTGGACAAGGGCTCCGCCTATGCGCTGATTGCTCTGGGGCTGACACTCATCTTCGGAACGCTGGGGGTGGTGAATTTTGCCCATGGCGCGCTGTTCATGATCGGCGCCTTTTGTGCGGTGACCTTAAGCCGCTTTCTGTCCTTGTCTTTTGTCACGATCGATGAAAGCAGGACCGACTTTCTCGGCAATCCGCTGAAGGTGGAAACGCCCTATGTGGAAGCCTGGTTCGGGCCGGAGGCCGGTGCAGCGATCATCGACTGGTCGGTGCCGCTCGCCATCCTGTTTTCCATACCCATCATGGCTCTGGTCGGACTGTTCATGGAACGGGGGCTGATCAAGTATTTCTACAAGCGCCCCCATGCGGACCAGATCCTCGTGACCTTCGGACTGGCCATCGTGCTGCAGGAGATCATCAAATACTTCTTCGGCGCGAACCCGATCCCGACACCAGCGCCGGAAGTCTTTTCCGGAAGTTTCGATTTCGGCGCGATGATCGGCATGGACCCGAATGTGATCATCTACCCCTATTGGCGGATCGTCTATTTCCTCTTCGCAGCCGCAATTGTCGGCGCGGTGTTCGCTTTCCTGCAATTCACCACCTTCGGCATGGTGGTTCGGGCCGGTATGGCTGACCGGCAGACGGTCGGGCTTCTTGGCATCAATATTGACAAGCGCTTCACGATCATGTTCGCGCTGGCTGCTGTGGTCGCCGGTCTGGCCGGGGTGATGTATGCGCCGATCAATTCTCCCAACTATCACATGGGCATGGATTTCCTCGTGCTCAGTTTCGTTGTGGTGGTTGTCGGCGGCATGGGGTCGCTTCCGGGCGCTGTTCTTGCAGGCTTCCTGCTTGGCATCCTGGAAAGCTTTGCCTCCATGGCCCAGGTCGTTGCCCTTCTGCCCGGCATCAATCAGATCATCATCTATCTCGTCGCGATCGTGATCCTCCTGACCCGCCCGCGGGGTCTGATGGGCCGCAAGGGTGTTATGGAGAATTAATTCATGCTTGGACTTAGCAAAAAAGACACGTCCCTGTTTGTCCTGGTGCTGATACTCGTGGTCTTCGCGCCGTTTCTCCTGAATCCGTTTCCGGAAAACTCCGAACTGGCCCAGTTCAATGCAGGCTATCCCGATCTGATGCAGAGGTTTCTGATCTTCGGCATCTTTGCCATCGGCTTCAACATCCTCTTCGGACTGACCGGGTATCTCAGCTTCGGCCATGCGGCCTTCCTCGGTGTCGGCTCCTATGCCGGAGTGTGGATGATGAAGCTTTTGACCATGAATGTGATCCCGGCGATCATGATGTCGGTTGTCTTTGCAGGATTGTTCTCGCTGCTGGTTGGCTACATCTCACTGCGGCGCTCCGGCATCTATTTCTCTATTCTGACCCTGGCGTTTGCCCAGATGTCGTTCTCGCTGGCCTATTCTGTCCTGACCCCGATCACAAACGGGGAAACAGGTTTGCAGCTCGCGCTGGATGATCCGCGCATTCTTGGAGTAAGCCAGGTGGACGGCGCGATCCCGGCCGCCAACCTGTTCGGGCTCACCATGCGGGAGAGTTATGAACTCAGCCTGGGCGGCTGGCTGTTCACCTTCAATGCCGGCTATTACCTGTGTGCCGTCGTGATGATGATTGCCTTTTATGTGGCTATCCGCATCTTCCGCTCGCCGTTCGGCATGATGCTGCGCGCGGTCAAGTCCAACCAGGAGCGCATGAATTTTACCGGGCTCAACAGCAAGCCCTATACGCTGGCCGCCTTTGTGATTTCCGGCATGTATGCCGGTCTCGCAGGCGGTCTGATGGTGGCCATGGACCCGCTTGCGGGGGCTGAACGCATGCAGTGGACGGCATCGGGCGAGGTGGTTCTGATGACCATTCTGGGCGGCGCTGGAACCCTGATCGGGCCGGTGCTGGGCGCAGGCTTCATCAAATACTGCGAGAACATCTTCTCCAAGATCAACGACAACATCCTTTATGGCTGGTTCTCCGGTCTGCCGGAGGGCGTCGCCGATTCCCTGGTTTTTGTCATTCATCCCTTCATCGGCAAAGGGTGGCACCTGACGCTCGGCATCATGTTCATGCTGATCGTTATCTTCCTGCCGGGGGGCATCATGGAAGGGGTTGATCGGATCGGGCGTCTCTTCAAGCGCAAGCCTGCGGCTGGCAAGGATGCGTCGGCCCGCACCAAAACCGCCCCGGCTGAATAAGGGAAGACAGAATGGATATCCTGAGAGTTGAGGGCGTGAACAAGTCCTTCGGTGGCCTGCGGGCGCTCAACGAGGTCAATTTCAAGGTTGAGGAAGGCACGGTTCACGCCATTATCGGCCCGAACGGCGCTGGAAAATCGACCTTTCTCAACTGCCTGATCGGGCGTCTTGTTCCCGATACGGGCACCGTGATGTTCGGCGAGACCTCGCTGACTGGGATGAAACCCTATGAGATCAATCAGATCGGCGTGTCCCGGGTGTTTCAGACCCCGGAGATTTTCGGCGATCTGACCTTGCTGGAAAACATCATGATCCCGGCCCTGGCAAAGCGGGACGGGGAATTCACCCTGCAGGCCTTTGCCCGTGTCGACAAGGATGCGGAGATCCGGGACAAGGCCCTGCACATGCTGGAGGATGTGGGGCTGGCGGAAAAGCGCGACAGCATTGCGGGCTCCCTGTCTCGGGGCGACAAGCGGCGCCTGGAACTGGCCATGTGCCTCTCCCAGGACCCCAAGCTGCTTTTGCTTGACGAGCCGACGGCCGGTATGTCCCGGGCCGATACCAACAATACGATCGATCTTCTGAAGCGCATTGGCGACCGTGGGATCACCAAAGTGGTCATTGAACATGACATGCACGTCGTCTTTTCCCTGGCCGAAAAGGTGACCGTTCTGGCGCAGGGCGCCATCATTGCCGAAGGCAAGCCCGAAGAGATCAAGGGCGATCCACGCGTTCAGGAAGCCTATCTCGGAGGAGCGCATCTATGACTATTCTGGAAGATCAGTTCTCCGGCAAAACCGCGCCAGGCGTGAAACCGCAAAAGGCCAGAGGCACGGCACCGGCCTTCTTCTCCGCCTGGGACCTGCATTCCTATTACGGGGAAAGCTATATCGTTCAGGGCATCAGCTTTGATGTTCGGGAAGGGGAGATCCTGGCGCTTTTGGGCCGCAACGGTGCGGGCAAGACCTCGACTTTGAGAACCATTGCCCGAATGGACGATCCCCATCTCACCCGCGGGGAGATCTGGCTTGATCACAAGGCACTGCATGAAATGCGAAGCCATCAGGCCGCCCGGGTCGGGGTAGGGCTGGTGCCGGAAGACCGGCGGATCATTCCGGGGTTGACCGTTCAAGAAAACCTGGAACTGTCCCAGATCGCCGAACCCAAAGGCTGGTCCATCGAGCGCATTTACGACCATTTCCCCCGCCTTGCGGAACGCCGGGCCCAAGAGGCCGTGACCATGTCCGGCGGTGAACAGCAGATGCTGGCGGTGGCCCGCATTCTGGCGCGGGATATCAAGCTGCTGCTGCTGGATGAGCCCTATGAAGGGTTGGCCCCGGTGATCGTTCAAGAAATCGAGCGCATTCTGGAAGGGGTCAAGGATCTGGGAATCACGACCATTATCGTTGAACAGAACGCGATTGCGGCTTTGCATCTGGCGGACCGCGCGGTCATCCTGGATATGGGAGAGGTCGTCTTTGACGGCTCCGCTCAGGATGTCCTCGACAATGCGGAGTTGCGCCAGGAATATCTGGCGATCTGAGGTTCGAGATCCGGGGGAAGGGGCGGCCGCCCATCTGTCTCAAAGACAGCCTTTAATGGTGCGTTTGAGCAAAGATAGATGTTGATGGCCGCAGGACCTTGGTAAACTTGCGGTCGCTAACCGTGGCGCTTTGACGGACCGTCGATTACTCTTCGGCGCGTTTACAGTTGTTCCAAGCCCGGCGGTGACCTCCTGTGTCCATTTTGAGAAGTGAATTTCCGAGCCTCTTCGGTTTTGCAGTCTTCGCAGCGTTTCTGGCCGCCGGGGATATGTTGAAACCAGCGGTAATCGGGGTGGCCCCGTCGCTTGGCCTGCTGGCCGTGATTTTTCTCACCGTCATGTGGTGCGCGTTTTCAGTTGTGCGCCATGCGGAATGTTTGGCGTCGATCCTGGGCGAACCTTTTGGAACGCTGGTTCTGACCATCGCCGTTGTGGGCATCGAGGTGGCGCTTATTGTTGCGATCATGATTTCGGGGGATGCGGCGCCTACCATGGCCCGGGACACGATGTTTTCAGTGATCATGATTGTTCTTAACGGCCTTATTGGCCTGTGCCTTCTGGCCGGGGGACTGAAACACAAGAACCAGACCTATAATCTGCAGGGTGCAAACGCTTTTCTGTCCATCCTGGTGCCGCTTGCCATATTCGCGCTTGTGATGCCGAGGGTCACCCATTCGGCCCCGGGTGGGGAGCTGTCCCAGTTGCAGGCGGGGTTTGAGATTGTCATGTCGCTGATGCTCTATGGCGTGTTCCTGGCCATGCAGACTCTGACCCACAGCGACTTCTTCCGTCAGCCGGATGCGGGAGACGACGAGGACGCCCATCACGGCGGACCGGTGCGGTCTATTCCGTTTCATGTGACCGGGCTGCTATGTGCCCTGGTGCCGATCATTCTTCTGTCAAAGAAACTCGCGCTTTATGTGGAGTTCGGCATTGACGGTATTGGCGCACCCATTGCTCTCAGCGGCTTCATTGTCGCGGCGTTGGTGCTGATGCCCGAAGGCATGAGCGGCCTTCAGGCGGCACTGGAAAACAAGCTTCAACGGGCCGTCAATATCTGTCTGGGAGCCGCCGTTTCCACCATCGGATTGACCGTCCCGGCCGTCCTGATCGTCAGTTGGGTCACCGGGCACCGAATTGAATTGGCCCTGGACTATTCGGAAATGATCCTGCTTGCCCTGACGCTGTTTGTCAGCCTGCTGACCTTCAGCACCAGGGTTACCAATTATCTCCAAGGGGCCGTGCATCTGGCACTGTTTGCCGCTTATGTAATGATGATCTTCGATCTGTCGTAAAAACTACCGCTGCGAGTAAATATTTTCAGGCGCGCGGGTTGGTTCACTGGCGCTTCTGTGGTTTTGTCGCGCCTTGAGGAACGCACTTGTGCCAAAGCGGCGCGAGCTCCGTGTGACTGAATCCCGCCTGAATGATCCGCTCGGCATTCCACAGTGATAGGGCCATGTGTCCAGTACAAAAATCTGAATGAGTTGACATGCTTCTCTTGTCCGAAGACCAAACCCGCCAAGCCCTGCCGTTTCCGGATCTGATTGACGCACTGGCGGAGATGTTCCGCTCCGGCTGTGTGATGCCGACCCGCCATCATCATGATTTTGACATTCCCGGAGAACCTGCCGGGACCGTCCTGCTGATGCCCGCCTGGGTGCCTGGCGGCTATGCGGGGGTGAAGGTCGTCAATGTGGTGCCGGGAAACTCGGAGCGCAATCTCCCCGCCGTCCACGGGCAGTATCTGCTCTCCGATGCCAGAACCGGTGAGATGCTGGCCATGGTCGATGGCGGCGAATTGACCGCCCGGCGCACGGCAGCAGCCTCCGCTCTGGCCGCGCGCTATCTGGCCCGTTCAGATGCCCGTCACCTTCTGGTCCTTGGTACAGGCCGCCTTGCGCCCAATCTGGTTGCCGCCCATATGGCGATCCGGTCCATCGACACCGTGACCATCTGGGGCCGTTCGGCAGAAAAGGCCGCAGAACTTGCCGGGGAGCTGACCGCGCAGCTTCCTGTTGAGGTCCGCCCGGCGGGAAGTTTGCGTCAGGCTCTGGGCGATGCGGATATTGTCAGCGCGGCAACCCTTTCCTCCGAACCGCTGATCAAGGGCGATGTGCTGAAACCGGGCACCCATGTGGATCTGGTCGGAGCCTTCAAACCGGCCATGCGGGAGAGCGACGATGCGTTGATTGAACGCGCCGAGATCTTTGTCGACACGCGGGACGGCTGCCTGTCGGAAGGGGGAGACATTGTGCAGCCGCTGCAGTCGGGTCTGATTTCGCCGGACGATATCCGCGCCGACTTATATGACCTGTGCCGGGGCAGTCATCCGGGGCGCCAGTCGGAAGACGCTGTGACCCTGTTCAAGTCCGTTGGGGCGGCGTTGGAAGATCTTGCCGGCGCCATGCTCGCCTACAAGAATGTGGAGCATTGAGATTTGATGAGCGGCGTCAGCCCAGTTCGAACGTGGTAATGCCGTAGATCTGATCGAGCGGAAGGTCCGGAGCCGGGCCGCGATACATGCGGAAGGTCTCGAACTCCGGCGAAAGCTCATAGGTCTCGGCCAGAAGCAGGGCCGCCGCATTCGGTTCCGGTGTGTCCAGCACGATGAATTGCCCCTTGACCTGACCCGCCAGAGCCCGGAACAGTGTGTCGGCAATTTCCGGCGTGTCAGCAAACAGCGGACCGATCTTGTAGCCGTCATCGCATTGGCGCAGCACGCCATATCCCTTCATGTCGCCATTTTCGACGAAGGCAAAGCCGCGCCGGGTCTCCAGCATGGGGGCTGCCCACACGCTCAGAAACGTCTCGCGGGGCACCGGGAAAAACCGCCGGTCATAGTCCCGCAAGGACGGGAACAGACCCTGGCCGAGGGGCGTAATTCTTGGGTCCATCGGTGTGCCGCACAAGGCCAGGCCGGTCTGGCGGATGTTGCGGTAGACCGGCTTGAAGCCATGTTCGGCATAGCTTGAGACCTGATCTTTGACCGCGTCCAGACCCAGTGTGCGCTGTCCGAGATACGCCAGGGCGTGCTGCCAGATCTGGTGGCCGAAGCCCTTGGAGCGGAACTCGGGTTTGCAGATGTAAAAGCCGATAAAGCCGAAGGTCTCACCATAGCGCACGGCGGAAATGACCGTCACAAGCTCTCCGTCGAGCTCTCCGGCCAGAAATCCTGTCGGATCGGCGGCAAAGAAAGCCGGACCATCTTCCACTCCCGGATTCCAGCCTTCGAGCCGAGCCATCTCGAGCAGAATGGAAAGGTCATTTTCTTGCAAGGTCCGGAAGGAGAGGGCGGAAGACATTGGGCGGCTCAGCTTCATCTAGAGGCGGGAACACCCTATGGTAGATAGATTGGCCGCGAATTCAAACCGCGGCACTGTTTCCCCTGTGGAGGGAGCCGGCAATGCGTCTGAGCGCTTGCGAACCAGGCGCAAGTATGCACACTTTACGAAACGTTACTTTATGGATTGACAGACGGAGGGAGCCGGAAAAACGCCCTCTTTGTGAATAACATCACACACTGGATTTGAGTTCCGCCGCAGTATTTTAGGTGCCGAAACGCGCTGAGGATGACATGCCAACAGGAAAAAACAGGCTTTCACGACCAAACTTTCCCTCTTTGAAGGCCCGTCAACCGGTTTCCAGACTGCGGCGGGCGCTTCGAAGCGGTTGCGCCGCCATGCCCGTGTGCCTGGCCCTTTTGAGTGCGCCTGCTTTTGCTGCCGCGCCGGAGGAGGTGGGCCGCCGGGTGGCGCTGGTGATCGGCAATCAGGACTATCAATATGTCGATCCGCTGGAAAACCCGCTTAATGACACACGCGAAGTGTCCAAGATGCTGCGGGATGCGGATTTTGACGTCACCGTTGGCACCAATTTGGCCAAAAAGGAGCTGGAACAGGTCGTCCGGAGGTTCTTGCGGGAACTGAACGATGGCGATGTGGCACTGTTTTATTATTCTGGCCACGCCCTTCAGGTTGGCGATGCCAATTTCATTCTGCCCGTGGATGCCAAACTGGCCTCGCAATATGACCTGGAGTTTGAAAGCCTCAAGGTCTCCCATCTTCTGGATTACATGAAGGCGGCTTCCAGCCTTCAGATCGTGATGCTGGATGCCTGCCGGGACAATCCGTTTGAAATCGGCAGCCTGTTCTGGGGCGAAGAGGAATATGCCCTTGGCAAGACACGCGGCCTGCGCCGGATTCCCAACAAGCTGGGCAGCTTCATCTCTTACGCGACCCGCCCGGGGCAGGTGGCTTATGACGGCACAGGCCCGTTGAGCCCGTTCACATCCTCCGTGGTGGGCAATGCCCTGGATCCGTCGCTTGAAATCAAGGACCTGATGACCAAGGTGCGTGACGAGGTCGTGCGCAAGACCGGCGGACAGCAGATCCCGTATGAAGATTCCACCCTGGTCACCAGCTTCTATTTTGTGCCTCCCAAGCCTGAACCAATCGTCACAGCCCATCACAGGGTGAGCGTGCCTATGGGCGATGCGCCGATGGCCCTGGCCATTCCAGAGCCGGTGCAGCCGGAAGGCGGTTCGATCACGGCCACCTTGACCCTGGCCCCGGAAAAAGGCGCCTTGCGGTTGCCCGATGGGCGGGCGGTCGAGGAAGGGGATGTCCTGAGCGCTGTTGAACTGGCCAGTCTCGAATTCGTCCCGGCAGGAGCCTCGGCCGGGGACGTAGAGCTGATCGGATATGACGTGGCCGATGAGTGGGGCGGGTCTGCTTCTGCGATTGCGTCGATCACCGTGGCCCAGTCCGGACCGGACGAACCGGCCGCTTTGCCCTTAGAAGAGCGCAACAAACGTCTGGAAGAGCTGCTGGCCTGGGTCGCGCAAACCGCCAAGGGGCAAGCTGCGGAAGCGGATATCGGGGTTGGTCCGGTTCCGGTTTATCCGCAAGCGCCGGTGTCCGGCTTGCCTGCTACAGATGACTGGCTGGAAGTCGTGTCCGTCGACAGCGATCTTCAATTGTCGTCAGATGGCCGGTTGCTGCGCCCGGGGGACCGGTTTCCCGTATCCAGCCTGGCGTCGCTGACCGTGCGCCCGCAAATCGGGTCTGAGAGCGAGGCGCGCCGGTTTTCGCTGGATCTGCCCGTCAAAGCCGGTGAACCGGCCCGGACCATCACTCAGATCGTGCAGCCGCGCGTGACTCAATGCGACCGGCTGGCAACCCAGCCCTTCGATCTTCAGGCGGTCACCGAAGGCCATCTGGCCAATGAAATTGACCCGGCCGCGACGGACAAAGCCTGCGCAGACGCAATGGCCAGTTATCCGGAAATCGGCCGGTTTGTGTTCCAGCGGGGCCGCGGTGCCTTTGCGGCCGGTGACCTGAAGGCAGCTGGCGGCTATTTCGCGCAGGCCTACCAGATGGGCCATGTCCGGGCCGGTCAGGTTCTGGGGCGGATGTATTACCTGGGTGCTGGCATCGACCGGGACAGGGACAAGGCGGTTGAACTTTACCGCAAGGCGGCCGAACGCGGCGATGCCTATGCGCTGCATTCCCTCGGAATGGCCGAAATCAGAGGCATTGGCACAAGGCAGGACAAGGAGGCAGGGCTGAAGAAGCTGCTGCAATCAGTGGAGGCGGGACACACCTTTTCCTTCAACGCCATCGGCGACTTTTATCTGCGCGGCGAGCATGTTCAAGAGAATGTCGACAGGGCGGTCTATTATTTCAACCGCTCCGCCGCGCGTGAGGACATTTACGGCTATCTCAACATGGGTGTTCTTTACCGGGACGGGAAGGGCACCGCACAGGACTATAAGGCTGCTCTCGGCTGGTTCACCAAGGCCCATGAGGGTGGCCATCCGGCTGCCGGAACCGCCTTGGGCCTGATGTATTTCAATGGCCAGGGTGTGGACAAGAACCCCGGCGAGGCCACCAGGTGGTTCCGCGCCAGTGCAGAGCGCGGCGACGCCTGGGGCGCTTACAACACGGCCTGGATGCTGTCTCAGCAATCCGGGGAAGCTGCGGGCCGGGACCGGGTGAAAATGCTGTCCATGGCGGCGGCAGTCGATCCTTCGTCTCCGGCGGCCGAAAAGGGGCGCAATGATCTGAAAGCAGCCAACAAAGCCCTGAAGGCCAAGGTTCTGCAGCAGACCTTGACCGATCTGGGCTACGAGCCTGGTCCTGTGGACGGACAGCCCGGCCGCAAGACGCGCGAGGCGCTGGCCCAGTTTTTTGACAAGGCGGGCCTGCCACCGGTTCAAGGCGATGAAGCGTTGATCTCTCTCGTCAAGTTTCAGTGGGAGCAAAGCCGCCCACGCTATGATTTGTTTTAACCTTCCATGGAGAAAAGACTTATGCGGACATACCCTTCTGCGACGGCAGGAATAAGCCTTCTGGCGCTTTTGATGGCTGGCTGTGCAATGCAGCCCAAACCGGCTCCTCAGCCGGCGCCCGCCGCAGCGGCACCGGCTGCGCCCGCCAAGGCGAAAGTTATCGATCCGATCAACGATCCTGCTCTCCGCGACAATGACAATGGCGGCGGTCCCGGCGGGGGCGGCGGTGGCAGTTGGGGCTGAGCCTGAAACACTGCGGGTGATCCGATGATTGCTTTGTTCCGAAACGTGCTGGCCCGGTGCACTGGTGTGCCGGGTCTGATCCTGATCCCGTTTCTGGCGATGTTGCTGTTTTCCGGCGGACCGGCCGCCGCCGCAGAGTGGCGGGCGCTTGTCATCGGGATTGATGCGTATCAGCATGTGTCGCCCCTCAAAGGGGCGGTCAATGACGCCCGGGACATTGCCAGGACCTTGCGTGCGGCAGGCGTCTCGGACCTTCAGACACTGTTTGATGCCGAGGCCTCGCGGGAGCGCATTCTGAGCGCGTGGCAGGACTTGATCGAACGCTCGTCGGAAGAAGACATTCTGGTCCTGTCCTATGCCGGGCACGGTGCGCAGGAACAAGAATGGGTGAAAGGCTCTGAAGCTGACGGGCTGGACGAAGTCTTTCTGCTTGCCGGATTTGCGACAACCGCCCCTGGCAATGGGGAACGGTTGCGCGACGATGATCTGGCCGCCATGCTTCGGGCGGCGGGCGGCCGCAGCGTGCTGGTGCTGGCCGACAGTTGCCATTCTGGCACCATGACCCGGTCGATCGACCCGCGTATCCGGCGCCTTGGGACCCGTCTTGTTGGTTTGCCGCCTTTTGAAAATGATCTTTTGCGCAGCCAGCCGCCGCATCCTCTGCTCAAGGGCAAAGACGCTGCGGCGGAAGATCTTCAGGACCTTGCCAATGTGATCTATGTCGGGGCAACGGTCGACGGCCAGGTCATTCCGGAATTGATGATCGCCGGAGAGCCACGCGGCGCCCTGAGCTGGTCATTTGCACGCGGCGTCGAGGGGCGGGCGGATCTCAACCGGGATGGCGGGATTTCAATGCTTGAGCTGACCCGGTTCTTGAAGGAGACGGTCCGCGTGGCCACGGAAGGGCGCCAGACCCCGAGCCTGACCGTCGGCGGCGCCTCCCGGGCCGCCGTTCTGCCCAGGGTCCAGGACAATATTCTGGAGCGCAGTGGCGCGGCTTTGACAATCTCGGCCAGCACAAAGACTGCGGGGCCTGTTCTGGACGCGCTCACGCAAAAGCGTCCGGGGCAACTCAAGGCCGTGGAGGATGGCAGCGCGGATCTCTACTGGGATGTCGAAGAAGGCGATGTGCTCACCAAATTTGGTGATGTCGTATTGCGGCAAAAGGCTCTAAACGCCGACCGGTTTGAAGACGTTGTGACCAAATGGCTCTTCTTGAGCGATCTCTATGCGCTCTCGCGCAACCGCCAGCCTATTGAAGGGACTCTCAAACCCTCGGTTGGCCACATACCAGAAGGCTCCGCCTTGAAAGTCGGCCTGACGTCTGACCGGAGCGGGTATATGGCGGCGTTCGCGCTGGAAGCGGACGGGACGCTGCGCCTGCTGGCGCCGGACCGGAAGGCAGATCCGCTTGGGACAGACACCCGGATGGCTGCCGATACCCCTTATGTTCTCAATCTGCGCGCCGCGCTGCCCTTCGGTGCGGATCATATTGTTCTGGTGCGCGCGCAGGAGCCCATGCCGCAACTGATTGGGATCCTGTCGGCCATGGATGGCCGGCCGCTTGATGGCGCTCTTGCGCCCAGGCTTCTTGAGCTTCTCGGCCGGGCTGGAGACGGGGTTGGCATCACCGGCGTCTATACGGTGCCTGCCGGATGACGGCGGACGGGGTATACAAAGCGTGATGGATCGCGACCTGTTTGACCGCACGCGGAGGGACTTCGCACACTGTTGCATGTCTGGCGCGATACCCGGCCGGGCAGGCGGCGTGATACAGTCCGGCGGGCCTGAGAAAGCCACCAGAGGCCCCGGCATAAGAGCGTTCCGCCGCGTTGCATGTCCCGGACAATCTCCCAGATTGCCCCATGATATGCTTCGCGCTGAACGCACTCATGTCACGGTCGAACCGACATTCATTGGGTGAGGTTGGTCTTGCAAGGACCTGAAAAGCTAACAGATGTGACCATGGCCACATTCAAATCGCCATTTTCTGCTATGAAAGACAAAAGTTTGGCGCCCGACTCAAAAGAAGAGTGCGAAGTGCGCAAAGACACGTGATGCAGGAGACCGCCATGACCGAATTGTTTCGACGTTTTGCGCCGCAGAGTTTCAGGAAAACCGGACTTCTCGCCGCCTTTCTATTGGGCGCTGCCTCTGCGGGATCTGCTTATGCCGATCCGGTGGCTCTTGTGCTCGACAAATCCGAAGATGTGGATGTAGCGGCCTTTTCCGAATTGATGCCGGGGGACGTGGTTGACCTGGGCGGCGCCGGGCATGTCGATCTCCTGGATTATTCGGCCTGTCAGGAAGTTCGCATCACTTCTGGAACGCTGAATGTCTCCTCCGAAGGCTTTGAGCTGGTGGGGGGCAAGGAAAAGGTGCTTCGTGCTGGCAATTGCCTCCAGGCCGATAGCGGTTCGAGCACGCAAACCGCCGACAAGGGGCTGACGGTCACCTTGCGCGGTCTGACGCTGGAGAACAAGAAAGCCGCATCGCTTATGTTGCGGTTCGATGACAAGGCTAAAGAGGAGTACGGGTCGGTCTTTGTCTCCTTTGCAGGCGGTGAACCCAAGCGCTTTGATGTGCTCGACCATATCGTGACTGACATGCCTGCGCGCGACAGCGATGACGAAGCGATTGAAGTTGAGCTGTTTCTTCAGGGAAAAGCCCCCGATTTCGGCGTTGAAATGCGCAAGATCACCATTGATCCGGCTCAGGTCGGACGCAAGACTGCGGTCGTCCTTGTGAAATGACCTCTGCGGGCCGGTTACAGGAGACTGGCTTGGGACGGAAGCAACTCGTCCTGCTGATTGCGCTTCTGGCCGTCAGCACAGGTTTTGTGCTCGGTCTTTCGGCGCAAAAGGCCATTTGGGAAGGCTGGGTGATCGACCGGATGTTTCAGGTCCGGGCGCTTCTGGAGCCCGGCCGCCAGACGGCTTCCGAGCCGGTGGCGGTGGTTGGTCTGGATCAGGTGTCGTTGGACTCCGAGCGCCTGTCGCGTATTCCCCGCGTTCTGATGACGCCGGTGCTGGCGGAAGCCGGGCAGGCCTTGCTGGATGCGGGCGCCGTTGCCCTTGGATATGACTTTGTTTTTGCCTACAGCGCCGATTCCTTCTTGGACCCGAGCACGGGCGAGGCCCGGCTGAAGGGCTTTGACCGGCCGTTTCAGAGTTTTGTTTACAGGAACCGGGGCAGGGTCTTTATCGCCCATACGGAAATCGGCGTTCCGCACAGCCGCTTTTCCGCCGCCATCGGCGAAGGTGGTGTACGTTCCGTCATTGTGTCGACCGATACGGACGGGGTGGTGCGCCAGCATGTGCCGGACCTGCCCTTGAAAGCGTCGCCGCATCTGGTCGATGCCCTGCTCGGCAAGGCAAGGTCCGGTGTGGAAGAAACCTATACGGCTATTCCACCGGCAAGACTTGCAACCTCCTTGCCCTACTTTTCCCTGATTGACGTTCTGGCCTTGAGCGGAACTGAAGAGGGGCGCCTGCGCCTCAAGGAGTTCGCCCAGGGCCGGATTGTGCTTCTCGGCGGGTTGCTGCCGTTTGAAGACGAGCATCTTTATTCCGACCGGTTTCTGCCCCATGTGCCTGCGGTGGCGGCCGAGACCGGACCCAGCGGACGGCCACGGGTTCAACCGCAGACGGCAGGTGTGTTCATTCTGGCGGATCTTATCGGCGCGGCCCTGTCCGGGCGCTATGCGGTCGATGTCGGGCTGGCAGCCCTTGCAGCCTTGTCCCTCCTGTTTGCGGTTGCCGGTGCGCTGGCCGGATTGTGGCTTCCATTGATGGTTCTTCCGTTTCTGGCAGTACTTGGAACATGTCTCGGCTTTGGTCTCAGCCTGCTGGGACTGGAGGCCGGACTTCTGGTCTCTCCGGGCGTGGCCCCGGTGGGGCTTGTCAGCGCCATGGTCGCGTCAGCGGTCGGGAAAGTGATCCTGCTGCAGCGGCGCCAGCGGTCTCTGGTCCGGCTCTTTGGACATTATCTTGCGCCCGATGTCATCAAGCAGATGGCGTCTTCAGAGCAATTGCCGGAACTGGGCGGTGACACCCGCAAGGTAGTGGTCGCCTTCATCGACATTGTCGGCTTCACCAAAATGTCCGAGAAACTCGCGGACCGGGATGTGGTGCGCGTGGTCAATGCCTCTTTCGATGCCATCGGCCAGACCATCACCCGTCATCAGGGCTATATCGACAAGTATATCGGCGATGCCATCATGGCAGTCTGGAACGCGCCGAACACGGTGGCGGCTCCGGAACAGGCGGCAGTGGATGCGTCGAGGGAGATTGTCGGCCTGCTCGATCATATCCGCAACATCACCGGTCAGAGTGAACTGGACCTGCGCATTGCGCTGAACGCGGGGCCGGTTCTGGTCGGGGACATCGGCGGAGAACACCGGCGCTCCTTCACGGTCATGGGCACCACCGTGAACACTGCCAGCCGGATCGAATCCGTTGCCAAGGACAAGAAGGTTCGTCTGGCCATAAGCCGCTCTGTCGCTGAAGAACTGCCGGAGACCTATCCGCTGAAAGAAATCTGGGCCGGTCATCTCAGGGGGCTGAGCACGGAAATGGCCGTCTTCACGCTGGATGTACCGGACATGTATATGCAGCCACAGGCCTTGGGACCCGCTGGCGAAGGACAGCAGCAAGGCGCTAGTTTGCTAAAATTTCCTGGATAGAAGATCTCATGAACAAAGCTGGAATTTTTTCCGTGTCCGGTTTTGCTTCTTTGGCCGTCCTCCGGCATGATTTCCAAGCTATGACAATGATCTGCAACGCCCCTCATATGGCGTCCGGGGGTCTTGATGGTTCAAAGGCCTGACAATCCCTCCTCCGGTGCGCAGCGCCCGGAATTCGACCGGACGGTGATCCGTCCTGCGGCACAGCCTGCCAGGGCCGGTGGCGGTGCCGGGACCGGTCCTGGTCCTTCCAATGGGTCTCCCGAACCTGCACCGGCGGGGAAAGATCCCGCCGGGCTGAGGTCGTCTCCGGTTCTTGTCTATGCAGGGTTCGCCGCGCTGTTTCTGGCGGTGGGCGCGGGCGTTGGCGGCCTTGCCCATCTTGTGGCGTCCGGTGCTATTTCTTTCTCCGCTCCTGACACGGACGGAAGCGAGCAGCCGTCAGCCGCCCAGCTTGTTGCCGGTCAGCCCGCCGCCAGCCAGGACGGAGCGCAGAAGCAGCCTGATATCGAGGCGGCAGACTTGGCGCAGACGGCCCCGTCAGATCCGCCGGATCCGCTGGCTCAGCAGGCGTCCCTCGACGAGTTGGATGAGCCGGCCGACCCCTTTTTCGACATGGCGCTCTCGGCGGTGATCCCGCTTGCCGGAGATCCGGTTCTGCTGAAGAGCGGCAGTGCGGCCCAGAGGCTCGATCTGTCCGAACGGCCTGTGCCCGAGAAGGCCAGCAGCAGCGGCGTCTCCGCCCTGCCAACCCTCACGGCCTATGTGCTGGACAGCCGCATGCTGAACGCGGATGGCGATCTGGTCATCCGGGCGCCTGGGAGCGAGGCGGATTTCCAGTTCGGCAATTTTGGCGGCGGCGAAGAGACGGACAGTCTGGAGGTGGAAGACGGGGCCGGTACGGTGGATGCGGGCAAGCCGGATCTGCCCGTGTTCTTGAAGCCGCCGACCGACACGCTCAACCTGTTTCTGACTGAACGGCCCATCGGACAGGGCCCCAGCCGGATTGAGCTCACACAGGAAATTGCAGCCCCGGTCACGCTGAGCGCCTTTTTGAAGGACAACGGATTTGATGAGGAGGCCTCCAGGGGACTCGTCGCCTTTGCAAAAGAAGAGTTCAAGAAGACTGATCTTGTCGCAGGCGACAGGATCGCTCTGAGGGGTGCCAGAATGGCGAATAGGGTCGGGCGAATCGGTGACTATTACCGACCGGTGCAAATGTCGGTTTATAGCGTTGACGGCTATCTTGGCACGGCGGCCTACTCGGTGAGCCGTGACGGGGAGGCTTATGTGAATGGGGCTGATCCGTGGTTCGGAAAGACCATCGCAGGCGAAAAAGACGCGGACGATAATAACGCATCCGGTGGCAGGAGCCATCGTCTGATTGACGGGCTCTATGCGACCGCCGTACGCAACGCGGTGCCCGCGTCAATTGTTGGAGAGGCGATTGCCTATCTGGCCCCGTCTACGGATCTGAAACGGCCTATCAAGCCGGACGAGCGCTTCACGCTGGTCTTTACCGACCAGCCCCGGGACGAAAAGCGCGGCGGCGGCCGGGTGTTGTTTGCCGGTGTACGGCGGGGGGATGACTGGTCGGTACGCTGCTATGTGCTCAAAGCACCCGGCAACCGGGGCTTTGCCTGTGTCAGTGAAGGCGGCAAGATCAGCCTGTCCGGGGCGATGCTGGTGCCAGTCAAAGGGGTTCTCACCTCCAAATTCGGCATGCGCTTTCACCCGATCAAGAAAACCGAGCGTCTCCATGCGGGTGTCGATTGGGCAGCACCGACCGGAACCCCGATCCGGGCGGCCTTTTCCGGCAAGGTGACCTACAAGGATGTGCGCGGCGGCTATGGCAATTTCATTGAGCTCACCCACAAGGACGGCATCACCAGCCGCTATGCGCATATGCACGAATATGCGGACGGTATCGAATTGGGGTCAGTGGTCCAGGCGGGGGATCTGATCGGTTATGTGGGCACGACAGGCCTGTCCACCGGGCCGCATCTTCACTTTGAAATCCGGCAAAGGGGCGAGCCGACGGACCCGCTGGCCTTTGAGATGGAAACCGGCACGGCTGCCCCGCAATCGGTTGCCAGCAAAGACCTGAAAACCTACCGCACAACCATTGGCGAAATCCTGACCACGCACTGACAGGCTTTTGGCCGCCAACGGGTGTCCGGTGGCGGTCAGAGACGTGCGGTGATTTGTCAGCCTGCCGTTTCCGGGGCGATGGTCAAACCGTCATCCCCGGCGGTGATCGCCACCTTGGCAATCTCGTCCCCGTTCATCTGGGCGGTCAGGAAGGCCCGCGACAGTTTCGGCAGGAGATCGTTGGTCAGAATGTTATCGATCATCCGGCCGCCGCTGTCCGGGTCCCGGCACAGGGAGACGATATGGGCAATCACATCGTCGCCGAAGCTCAGCTCCGCATTCCGGTTTTCCTTCACCCGTTTTACGATCCGGTTAAGCTGAAGGCGGATGATGAATCCGAGCATGGATGGTGACAGCGGATAATAGGGAATCGTCACGATCCGCCCAAGCAGGGCAGGTGGGAACACATCCAGCAGCGCGGGCCGCAGGGCCTCGGCAAGGGCTTCGGCATCCGGGGCGTTCGGGTCGGTGGCTGCAAGGTCCGGATTGCTGGAAACAGGGGATTCCAGCATATGGCTGGCGGCCTTCATGATGATGTCGGTGCCCACATTCGAAGTCAGCAGGATCAGCGTGTTGCGGAAGTCGATCTTTCGGCCCATGCCGTCTTCCATCCAGCCCTTGTCAAACACCTGGAAGAAGATTTCATGCACATCAGGGTGGGCCTTTTCCACTTCATCCAGCAGGACCACTGAATAGGGTTTGCGCCGCACTGCTTCCGTCAACCGTCCACCTTCGCCATAGCCAACATAGCCTGGAGGGGCGCCTTTGAGGCCTGAGACCGAATGGGCTTCCTGGAATTCGGACATGTTGATGGTGATCAGGCTGTCCTCGCCCCCATAAAGGGATTCGGCCAGGGCGAGTGCCGTTTCGGTCTTGCCGACGCCGGACGGGCCGCACAACATGAAGACGCCGATGGGCTTGTCCGGATTGCCGAGCTGCGCACGGCTGGTCTCAATGCGCTTGGCGATCATGGCCAAGCCATGGGCCTGGCCGATCACCCGCTTGTTGAGGCTTTCCGTCAGATTGAGAATGGTGGCCATTTCATCCTGAACCATGCGGCCGACCGGAATGCCGGTCCAGTCGGAGATGATGCTGGCCACGGCCTCGTCATCCACATAGGCATAGACCATACGGTCATCCTCGGGGATCTTGGCCAGTTCCGCCCGTTTCTCGTGCAGCGCGGCGCGGATCGCATCTTCATCTTCCAGATCAACATCCAGATCCAGCTCGATGTCATCAATGGGCACGAGTGCGGGCGCGTCACTGTCCGGATCGGCGATCTCACCACCTTCGGGATGCGGTGCGGGCTCGCCGCCCTTCAGGCTTGTAAGCGCGGCGTTCAACCGGCGTATAGCGGCAACGAGCTGGCGTTCGTTTTCCCACTCGGTGCGCAGGGTGCCGATGCTGGCCTCTGTCTCGGCGATGGCTGCGTTCAACGCGTCGAGTTGCTCTTGATGTTCCATGCCCAGTTCGCTGTCATTGGTCAGCGCTTGCTTTTCCGTTTCCAGAAAGCCTTTTCTGGCGGCCAGATCCGACAGCCGGGCCGGTTGGGCTGCCTGGGAAATATTGACCCTGGCAGAGGCCGTATCGAGCACGCTAACCGCCTTGTCAGGCAACTGACGGGCCGGGATATAGCGGTGGGAGAGTGAGACAGCGGCTTTCACGGCGCTGTCGAGAATACGCACCTCGTGGTGCTCTTCCATGGGGCCCAGCAGGCCACGAACCATGGCAAAGCACTTTTCTTCATCCGGCTCGTCAACCTGAACCGGCTGGAAACGCCGGGTCAGGGCCGGGTCTTTTTCAAAATGCTGCCGGTATTCCGACCAGGTCGTCGCGGCGACCGTGCGCAAGGTGCCGCGGGCGAGGGCCGGTTTGAGCAGGTTGGCCGCATCCCCGGTCCCGGCGGCGCCGCCAGCGCCCACCAATGTGTGGGCTTCGTCAATAAACAAAATGGTCGGCACGATAGAGGCGTGGACCGCGTCGATGACTGCGCGCAACCGTTTTTCAAATTCCCCCTTCATGGAGGCCCCGGCCTGCAACAGGCCAAGATCCAGCGCGCAGAGCCGCGTGCCGAGAAGGGCGGGTGGAACGTCTCCGGCGACGATCTTCTGGGCAAAGCCCTCCACAATGGCAGTTTTGCCGACACCGGCTTCCCCGGTCAGGATCGGATTGTTCTGGCGGCGGCGCATGAGCACGTCGATCACCTGCCGGATTTCCTCGTCGCGGCCAACAATGGGGTCGAATTCCGCAGCGCGGGCGCGGGCGGTGAAATCCACGGTGAACTGGCTGAGGGCATCTTCGCCGGCCCCGCTTCCAGGTCCTGCCTCTGCAGCCTCCGCACCGGGGGCGCCAGCCGCGGCTTTCGGTCCGGACCCGTCAATCGGCCGTGCGCCGGTTTCTGCGGACGCCCCGGCGATCTTGTCCAGATCGCGCACGATGATATCGCGGCTTAGTCCTTCAAGGGCCGGGGAATAACTGCGGAACTGGCGCCAGGCGGTTTTGTCGCCCATGGCGGCAATCAGCACATAGGCCGAGCGGATCTTGTAGTCGCCATAGCGCAGCGTGCCCTCGAACCAGGCCCGTTCGAGTGCCTCCTGAAAGGGGGCAGCCATGGAGGGTAATTCGGTCTGATTGATTTTCAGGTCCGCGATTGCTTTTTGCAAGTCCCCGTGAACAGCACCGACATCAATGCCGAAATGGCGCAGAATATGGACAAAATCAGTGTTTTCATCGCGGGCGAGATAATAGAGCCAGTGGAGGGTCTCCAGATGGCGGTGGCCAGAGCTCTTTGTGAGCCGCATGGCTTTTTCCAGGCAGTCATAGCTGACTGTCGTAAGCTTGTTGGCAACTGTTTCAACCAGAATGTCGCTCATGGCATCGGCCTTTCAAATTTGAGACCTATTGAAAAACGGCGGTGTGTCGGCGCACGGGCCGGAAGCGGGTATCTGTCAGCATCTCGTCGTCGTCATCGGCCAACGGATCTGTTTCCGCAGGTTCACCGGCGGGCTTGAGCCAGCCGATATGGCCGAGCGTTGCGGATTGCTTGGCATCCATCCGAACCGCAGACGCGCAGCGTTTCGGCAAGGCGAGTTCGATTTCGTATTCGATCTCAAGTCCGAGATAGAAATCGATCAGATCAAAGAGCTTTTCGGTCCAAATATTGGGTCTGGCCCGGGTCGGGGGCAGGAAGGTCCGGTACTGTTCCAGCGATCTGGTAAAGATCCGGATGCGGATCTTGTCGCTGACGCTATAGACCTTGGAGCCAACGATTGTGTCCTGGCCAAGCTGGCCGGCACCACCGGTGCCCAGGCCGCCGAGGCTGAGCTGATCATCCGGGTCCAGGTGTAGCCAGGTGCCAACGCATTGATCAATCTCTACCCGGACGCCGAAAATGCCCGTGATCAGCGCAGACAGGCGTGCGGCGCTCTTGGTTTTAGGGGAGGTCAGACCGGCGTAGAGCAGCTTCAGCCGGTCGTCGATCCTGTCAAGGTTCTGGTAGGCCGGGCCGCCCAGGCCGATGGAGGAGCCCAGATAGGACAGGAAGCGGTCGTCATCCGGCCGGTCGTGCTGAACAATCGGCCGGGCATCCGCCCACGCCCGGAAAAACAGTTGCACAAACCGGTTGTTGAACAGATCCAGAAATCTGGGAAAGCTGTCGTCACCGCGCAATCCGCGCATCAGGGCTTCATCTGTGAGGGCAGAGGGCAGCGCCCCTTGGGGGCCCAGGAGCCCGAGAAAGCGCTCCAGCAGCACAAGCCCGTCATCGGCATCGCGTGTTGCACGTTCAATGGTCGAAGTGGGAAATTCACCGGAAGGATCCTGGCCGAAGCGGACAATGTCCTCCATGGGGCGGCGGCTCTTGCCGATCCTGGGCGGCGCCGGTTCGTCAGCTATCTCCGGATGAAGTCCGGGGGTGGAAAAGCCCGGAGCCGTCTGGCCTTCCAGCATGCGCAGGACGGCCAGAAGGTCGTGGCCGCCAGGATGTTTTTGTACCTGCTCGCTGAGGGCGGCCAGAAGAGAGGCGTATTGCTGCTGGACCGGAACCTCGATCCGGGCCGCATGCGGCGGCTCCTGGTCTTCAGAGGGCTCTTTTTCTGGGACAGCCGCCTTCTGGTCTTGTTTTTTCTCACTCCTCTCTCCAGTGGGCGGTGCAGTGCCTTCGCTGGCGGGCGAAGCTTCAACGATCTCATCGTTTGCGATAAAATCGTGTGGCGTTGTGTCCGGGGTTTTCGTGTGATCCGATCTTTGCCCAGGCGATGAAGTCGTACCCGGCTCTTCAAGGAGCGGCGTTGAAGACGTATCGCTTCCGTTGAAATCGTCAACGGTCTTATCGGGCGATCCAGCAGATTCCATGTCCTGATCTTCAGGCCAGGGGGCAGCCCTGCCGCCAAATTGAATGACAGTCTTGTCGTCCCGGGCAGCTTGTCTGTCCAGGATGACTTCGGTCGTGCCGTCCTTGTCGCCGTGCTCGCTCATAGGATGCCTTTTGCGCCGATCCTGGGCGGCCATTTCATGATTGTTCCGCGTTCCGTGGTGGCAATCACGCATTGGGTGAAATGGTTCATTGACGCGTATTCGGCGATGAACCGGTCAAGGACGGCTCCGAGCAGAAAGGCGCTTGCCCCTTCAAAGGCCTTGTCGTCGAGGGTCACGGTCACTTCCAGGCCACGGGCCACGCCGGTTCCCGATTTTTGCTGCAGCCGCCGCACAACGGGACGGGTGGAGACCGCCCGAACGGACTGGGCCTGGCGGTCGGAGGCATTGTCTGATAGGGGCGCAAACAGGCTCAAAATGTCCCGGAAAGAGCGGCCGTCCTGCCCGGCGGCATCATGCACCAAGCCGGTGTGATTGAGGGCGAGAATGTTGATCAGCCGCCAGGCAATGGCGCCGGCATGGCCCTCTTCGCCCAGTCTTTCATTGTAGGACAGGAGCGGCGGGCGCGGAGCGGTCGGTCCTGCTGCGCAGTCTACCTTGAGGCCGACATCATCCAGAAGGCGGAAGTCGCCGATTTCTGCCTTGTCCTGATGGCTGCCGACGGGAAGGTCGGCCGCAAGGGCGCGATTGGACGCCATGACTTTGAGTGAGAGTTCCGCCAACCTCTTGTCACCGCTCTGAAGCAATGCGGCGGCCTGAGCCCCGCTGGAAATGGTGATGAAGGTTTCTGTCCCCACATAAGAGCTCGGCTGCATCCGCCGCATCTCGCTGGAAGACTGGCGCCGGGGCAGGCGGCGGATGGTGTAGAACCATTCGTGACCAGCCTTTTCCGTATCCGGTGCAACGCTGTAGAGCGGTTCAACCGCTCTTTTTTCGCCGCCGGAAAAATGCGCGTTCACCTCCGTGACAGAATGGACCTCATAGTCCAGCGGACGAGTGCGGTCCGTGATGACGGCGAATTCGTGCTGGCCCTTCTTGATCGGCACCCGGTCGGTCGCCCGCTCGAACAGATTGACGGCCGGGGCCGTGTGCAAGGAGAAGATGCTGGCGTCCACATGGGAGGGCAGGCGCGGGTCCGCTTCATCGAAGACAAAGACCACTTCGAACGATTTGGCCTTGACCCGGTCGATATAGCGCCTGAGGCCGGTCAGGCGGAAGCCGAGAAAACTGCGCGGGAAATTGAAATAGTCGCGCAGATAATCAAAGCCGATAAAGAGCCGCCGGTCATTGCGCAGCAGCGCATCTTCTTCATCAAAGCCGAGCTGCTCGACGCATGTGCCGGGAAGCCTCTGAAGGGAGGACTGGCCGAACGCGTCTTCGGTTCTCAAATAGACAGAGATCGTATGGCCAAAGATCTGTTCATAGACCTTTGCCGCCAGATCCAGAGGGCCGGTCAGGCGGACGGGCAGGTCGTCAATCCTGCAGCCGGCAACCTGATATTCCGGTTTCTTGAGCGCGTCCTCCGCAGAGACTTCATTGTCCGGGTCCTCGGCCATACGGTGGGTGAGGGTGAACGCCAGCCCGGCACGTACCCGGCGGTCTTCGGCCATGTCGGCCCCAAGCCCTGAGACCTGGGCCGCTGAACTCAAATACCGCGCTGCGGTGATCTGCAAGGGGGTCAGCACGACCGGCGCCGTCAGGGTGAACCGGCAGCGGACTTCGCCCTGGCGTTCCCGGAACACAGCTTCCATGGGCGCGTGGCGCTCAATACGGATGCCGGATCTGAGATTGGCGTCGCCATATTTCGGGGTGACTTGGGCCAGCACCATCGAGGGGATCGGCGCAAGGGCAGAAGGGTAGAGCTGTTCGAAGAGGTTGGAGGTGAATTCGGAGAACTCATGTTTCATCTTGAGCTGCACGCGGGCCGCCAGAAATGCGGTGCCTTCAAGCAGGCCGGATAGCATCGGGTCTGAGCGGTCTTCCAGCAGTCCGCCGAGCCGTTCGGCTACAGCCGGATAGGTTTCCGCAAATGCTGCGCCCTGTTCCCGCAGGTAGGTCAGTTCCTGATTGTAGAGATCGAGAAATTCCCGGTTCATACGGTTGCCCCGATTATCTTGATCCTGCCAAAGGCCGGGTCCACATCGGCAATGAACTCGCTTCCGATCCGTACCGGATCACAGCGGATGTCCGCCTTGATCACAAAGCGGACTTTGAATGTGTCGCTTTCCACACTGTCGTCCCGGGTCACCTGGAGCGTGCGCGGGTCCATGCGCGGTTCAAAGCGGATCAGAGCCTGCCGGATGTCATCGGCGAGCCGTTCGATGCGGATCGTGTCGACCACGTGAACGGAGAGGTCCGGCAGCCCGAAATTCAGGATTGATGTCTGGACTTCCGGAAAGTCGGAAAGGTCCTGGGTGGAGTGCAAATTCACCGTGTTCAGGAGCGCCTGCAGGTCCCGCCGCACTTCGGACAGGAGTGTCTGCTCGGAAATACCATAAGAGCGGGACAGCCGGCGGCCCGACTTGAGCGCGCTCCCTTCTGCTTCCTGCTTCTGGCGCTCCTGCGCGGCTCTGTAGTCCGGATCATCCATGGCCCGGAACGCCCACATGAGCGGCGAGTGCATCTTTGCGTCAGACTTTGCCATCCCAATGCCCACGCGGACCCGGTGCATGTTGGTGAAAAAGAACGGCAGCGTGCGGGGTCACGAGCAACTGCCGTTCCTCAAAAATGAACCGGCTGCCACCTTTTCGGGGAGGCAGCCGGTGAAGGGCTGGATCAGACCACCGTGTTCGCGGCGATATCGAATGCGCTTTCCGGTGCAGCGCCCTTGGAACCGTCCGGCTTTTGTTCGGTGTAGATGATCTTGTACTCACCGAAGTTCAGCGTGATATTCGCAGTGATGCGGTCTTCCGAGCCGCTGCCACCGGTGGAATAGCTGGTCACGATGATGTCTTTCATCTCGAGCTTTACATATTCAAGCGGGTTGTCTCCGGCGGCCTTGCGGCAATAGAACCAGCCGCTTTTGATGTGCTTGCCGGTGGCCAGGTTGTTCAACAGCGGAGGCGTCGACTTGTCCACATACATCGTGAAGCTGAGGTCCTGAAAGTGGGCTTTGCCGGAGCCGGATCCGGAACCCATATGAGTGGTGCCGGATTGCGAGGCTCCCCAGGACCAGGACAGAACGTCAATTTCGTCCTTGTGGGTTTTGTCTTGGCTTTCGCCTTTGATACCTTCAAGTTTCAGAAAAAAATCAACAGCCATTTTAAAAATTCCTCTTGCTAGACACGGCCGGCCGAAATGTCCGGCATGGTGCTTTCAATTTTCGACATCTCTTGGACTCGCAAGCCCAAACCCCTTGACGCTTCTGCGTCACGTGCACCTCCACCCGGTTAGCCCGGGTTTGCATCCTGAGAGGGATGCCTGCCGCGCGGGGAAACCTCCGCCCGGCAATTTTTAAAACCATCAGTTGCCGTCCTGCGGAATGCGAGAGGCGAGGCTCATGCCAATATCCATGCCTTCCAGCTGGTAATGCGGGCGCAGGAAGAACTGGGCCCGGTAGTAGCCCGGGTTTTCCTCGTCATCGATGATGGTGACTTTCGCCTCGCGCAGCGGCTTTCGGGCCTTGGTCTCTTCGCTCGAATTGTCCGGATCGCCGTCGACATAATCCATGATCCAGTCGTTCAGCCAGCGCTGCAGCTGAGCCGATTCCTTGGTGGAGCCAATCTTGTTGCGCACCATCACTTTCAGGTAATGGGCGAACCGGGTGGTGGCGAACATGTAGGGCAGCCGGGCGGACAGATTGTCCGAGGCGGTTGCGTCCTTGCCGTCCGGGCCGGAGAACTGGCGCGGTTTGAAAACCGACTGGGCCCCAAGGAAGGCGGCCTGATCGGTGTTCTTGCGGTGGATCAGCGGGATCAGGCCGAGGCGCGAGATCTCGTGTTCGCGGCGGTCGGAAATCGCGATTTCCGCCGGGCATTTCTGATCGACGCCGCCGTCATCGGTTTCAAACACATGGGTCGGCAGGTCTTCCACCAGGCCGCCGCTTTCCACGCCGCGGATGCGAACGGTCCAGCCATATTCCTTGTAGGCCTTGTTGATATTCGAGGCCATCGTATAGGCGGAATTCATCCAGGCATAATTGTCGTGGCTGTCGTCGCCGAATTCTTCTTCAAAGGCGAATTCTTCCACCGGGTCGGACTTGGCACCATACGGCTGGCGGGCCAGGACCCGGGGCAGGGACAGGCCGAGATAGCGGGCATCTTCAGATTCCCGCAAGGTCCGCCACTGGGCATGGATCTCCGTATCGAACACCTTGGACAGATCACGTTTGGACGGCAGTTCTGTCCAGCTTTCCATCTGCATGAGCTGCGGGTTGGCCGCAGCCAGGAACGGAGCATGGGCGGCGGATGCGATCTTCGCCATGCCACGCAAAACGGTGATGTCCTGCGGATCGTAGGAGAATTCATAGTCGCCGACGAGGCAGCCATAGGGCTGGCCGCCCAACTGGCCGAACTCTGCCTCATAGATCTGTTTGAACAGCGGGCTCTGGTCCCACTTGGCACCCCGGTAGCTCTTGAAGACGCCTGCCAGTTCCTTCTTGGAAATATTCAGGAACTGCAGCTTCAAGCTGGCATCGGTTTCCGAGTTGTGCACCAGATAGTCAATGCCGCGCCACGCGCTTTCCAGGGTCTGGAATTGCGGCGCGTGGATGATCTCGTTGACCTGCGCAGACAGTTTTTCGTCCAGCTTAGCGATCATTTCGTCGATCGTGTCGTAGACATCATCCTTGATCAGCGCCTGATCGGACAGGGCCTCGGCCAGGAACGTCGTCATGGCGTTGTCGACCAGTTCATTGGCCGTGTCGTTTTCACTCTTGATGCGGAAATTCTGCTTCAAAATGGAAGCAAATTCTTCCGGGCTCTTTTCACCTGCCGCTTCGCCGGCGGTTGCACCGGCCGTTTGAGCACTGGTATCGGTGTTGCTCATTTACGCCTCCTCTTTATCGCCGTCTTCCGAAGACGCCGCGCCGTCTGCTTCCATCTTCTGGGCCAGGGCCTGCATAAGCGCCGGGTCACGGGTCAGCTCCTCCAGCTGACTGATCGCCTGAACGCGCCCGTCCATCATGGTTCTGAGGGCGGCAAGGCTGTTGCGCGCATCCAGCAGCTTTTTCAGCGCCGGTACTTGCTCGGCGACCTTGCCAGGGGTGAAGTCGTCCATGTTCTTGAAGCGCAGCTGAACACTCATCTTGGAGTTTTCGTCACCTGACAATTTGTCTTCCACGGTGAAAGACGTGCCAGGCTCGATAGCCTCCATGCGCTTGGAGAAGTTGTCCATGTCGATATCAAGGAACTTGCGCTCGTCCACATCGGCCTTTTCGACCCCGGGGGAGTCCCCGGACAGGTCGGCCATGATGCCCATCACAAAGGGCAGCTCGACCTTCTGTTCCGCGTCAAAGGGGTCTTCATAAAAGATATGGACCCGAGGCGGTCTGTTTCGCTTGATAAAGCTCTGCCCGCTACTTGATGCCATGGTACTTTCCTTTCGTATTCTTGATCTAAAAAAGTATCAAATTCAGTCAAATATTTGCGCAGGCATTTTGAAAACTGTTTTTATTTAATCTGCGCTTCGGTTTGTTGAGATTTATGTACTCCAGTTACACTGTCCATAAAGTGATCGCAGTCACATGATGCGCGCTTTACAATTTTTCTCCAAAGTATTGAGGACCTTATGGGCCTGCGTGTCAAGGTGGAGAATCAGAACTCTAGGGAAAGTAATTTGTTTTGACGAAAATGACGGTCCTACTCATCCTCGGGTCTCAGGAAGAGATTGAGAAGGCCGGTGAACGATCCTGAACTCATGTTCTGAGCTTCGTCCAGAAGCATTGGAATAGGGCTAGTCGGTTCATTGGCGGAAAAATAGCCTTTGACGGCGGAAATGCCCTTGATGGCATCGTTGCGCTCTTCGATCACCATGACGGAAAAATCGTCAATGCTGCCCAGATCACGGTCTTCGCCCTCGTTGAGTTCCAGCAGTCTGTCATTGGACAGCTGCAGGCCGCTCGCGCCGAGCAGCAGGGCGACCTCATCAAATCGGCGCGGCATCAGGATCTTAAGGGCGTCGAGATAGGATTTGCCGACAAGACCGCGTGCTTCGCGCACCAGAAAGAGGGCCGGGTGGGAAGGTTCCCGCGACGCAAAATATTCTTCCACCGCGTCCAGAATCAGCTTGGCCTGCGCGGCATTCTGAATCTCCAGCGGGCTGGACGGCGCTGTGTTTGCCGAAGCCGTGGTTGTCTCGCCGGGCTCATCGCCTGTCTCTTCCGGCGCGTCCGTTGTCTGGCGGCCAAGCCTGATCTTCAACTCGGCGCCCATTTCCGTCAAAAGCTGGGCCAGCGCCTCATAATTGGGTGGCGACGCTTTGGCACTGGCTGCGGACAGTTTTTCCGCGCAGATCGTGCAGATGGCTGACAGCTCCCCGGGCAAATCTGAGAGATCCTTCATGACCTCGTCAATGACGTCCTGTTCCAGTTCGCCGGAAGTGAGGGCGGCTTCAATCGCGCCGAGGGAAATCGTATGCTCGTCCTCGCGCGGGCTAACCTCGCCGGTTGCGATCCGGATGGCCCGGTAGCTGATCGGCCCGCTTCTGCGGGTTTTCAGGAGCGGGGCAGCTTCCAAAGGCAAGGTAACTGTTGGCCGATTGTTGAGCGCTTCCAGTGCGCCGATCCGTTCCATGAAGCCAAAATCCGCGTCCTGGGGATGGACCTCGTCCCAATGGTTTTCAGCCAGCTTGCGGATGGTTCTGACCACATTGGCAAACAGGCCCACCTGGCCGCTCAAAAGCGCAAATTGCGCGAGCATCACCAGAAGGCGAAGATCGCGGGACTGCTTCAGAAAGCCTTCCATTTGCTTGAAAATATCGGTGAAATCAATTTCGGACCGGTCAAAGTCGCCAAACCGTTCCGGCAGCAGCTCCTCACATGAATCCATCATGGCGGCAAAGGCCGGCTCCGTATCGTAAAGATCCGGACCGCATCCAATTCCAGGCGAAAGTTCCACACCATAGGTGTCCGGATCGAGGTTCATATGCCTGTTTCCTGCCCACATCATTGTCCCGTGCCGAACCCATTGGGCCCGGCACGGGGTCATCCAGAAATGTCTTATTGTTCAAAGACCAGCTTGCTTTCGACGCGGCGGTTGACCGGGTCATTGATGTCGGCAACCTTCGGCCGCGTCTTGCCATATCCAATGGTTTTGAGCCGGTTTCTGTCGACGCCCAGCGACACCAGATATTCGGAAACAGCCAGGGCCCGGTCCTCGGAGAGGCGCTGATTGTAGTTCAGTGAGCCGATGCCGTCGGTATGGCCTTCAATCACGAAGACGGCGCTCGCCAGATCCGGGTCGGCAATGCCCTTGGCAAACTCCCGCAAATTCGACCTTGCGGTCGGGCTCAGGCGCGCAGACGCATATTCAAACGAGACGAGAAGATTGAACCCTTCGCTGATCGCCTTTGTATCCGGGTCGACAACAAGCGTTTCCGCCGCCTGCTGGCCGTCGGCTGCAGCGTCCGGGGTCTCCGGAGTGACAGCCACCTGGCCACCTTCTGCCTTGGCGCCTGCCGGATTGCACTCATCCCGGGTGCCGATACACAGGGCCCGGGTCTTGCCGGTGGGTTTCAGCGAACGGGTCTTGAGCTGCTTGAAGTGGCGGCTCACCTCTTCGGCTGAATAGGTTGCATCCTGTGCCAGGGCAAGGGAGGTACCAGCGGCCGGAAGTGCGAGCGTCGCAGCCAGAACAGCCGCAGCCAAAGCGGTTCTGTACTTCAGGTGTGGTGCCTTGAAGCCTGCGCGGGCGGGGCTGGGGGTAAGGGGATGATGGGTCACGATGTCAATCCTCCCGGATGCGGGTGTTTCGGGGTGTTCGCAATAAGCGTTGAAATGGATCGTGCCAGAACCGAAAATTTTTTATGTGGTGCAAGTCACTAAAATAGCTTTCAGCGTTAGTATGTCTAATTGCTTCGAATAAGCAAGAGGAGAAGAGTGTGAGATTTTAGTGAGTTGGTTAAGAGCGTGCCGTGAAAAGCTTGGAGAGAAAAAACCCTAGGGCAATCGAAATTATAACGCTTGGTAATTTTTGAAATCGCCGTTTAGATTATCTGCATGATTTGTGTTCCTGAGCACATCCTTTCTGGCTGAAGCGTCATAGGTAATTGTCAGGCGGCCGCATTTGGCAGTCATCGCCGAACAGATTTTTTCCGAGGAGATTTCCGTGGCCACAGGACAACTCAAGCAAAAAGACCGGATGGCCGAGCTTAAGACGGTCTTCGGGCAAGATGAGCTTTCCCTTGTCACTCTGGAATGTGACGAGGCGGTCAGTGACGAGTTCGAAATCCGGCTGGAAGTTATCAGCCAGCAGGAGGATCTCGATTTCGACCGGGCGCTTGCAACCCACATGACGGTCAAGGTGGTCACCAACAATGGGGACAACCGCTATTTTGACGGGCTGCTAACAGACAGCAAATGGATCGGCCACACGGGGGGCTACTACCGCTACCGTCTCACCTTGCGCCCCTGGTTCTGGCTGTTGACCAAAACGGCGAATTGCCGGATTTTCAAGGATAAGTCGGCACCGGACATTATTTCAGAAGTGCTGGGTGCCCATGATTTTTCCGATTTCCAGCAGAAGCTGACGGAGAGCTACGATCCGATCCATTATTGCGTGCAGTACCGGGAGTCGGACTATGACTTTTGCTGCCGGCTGATGGAGGAATTCGGGATCTCCTATTGCTTTGAACATTCCGACGGCAAGCACAAGATGGTGCTGGCTGATGCCAAATCCTCCTACAGCCCGATTGAAGGCGATGCGAATATTCCCTTCATTGCCCTTGGCGGCGATAGCCAGAGGGATGAAGAGCATCTTTATCACTGGGTTCCGGGCCGCAAGTTCCGGATCGGTAAATTTGCCGTCAACGACTATGATTTTAAAAAACCGGGCGCTTCTCTGGAAGCGGACAAGGATGCTGGATCTTCTTACCGGGCCGGCTCTCTGGAACATTACGACTATCCGGGCCGCTACACGGAAAAGGACAAGGGCACAAAATACAGCAATATCCGCCTGGAGGCGGAGCAGGCGGCCGACAACCGCGTGGATGCGGCTGGCGAAGTGCCGCGGCTTTTTGCGGGCGGCTTGTTCACTCTGAAGGATCATCCGCACGGACCGCAGAACAAGGAATATCTGGTTGTGCGCGCGAGCCACCAGATCATCGCCGAAAGCTACAGGTCTGGCGAAAGTGGCAGCCAGGGGGAAGCCTATACCGGCACCTATGATGTGCTGTCGTCCGATATTCCCTTCCGCACCCCTGCCAGAACGCCGAAACCGCGCATTCCCGGCCCACAGACCGCCAAGGTCGTCGGCCAGGGGGAGATCGATGTCGATGAATACGGGCAGATCATGGTCGAGTTCCACTGGGACCGGGACAAGACCCAGTCCCGCCGTGTGCGCGTTGCGCAGGTGTGGTCCGGCAAGAAATGGGGTGGCATCTACATTCCCCGGGTCGGCCATGAGGTCATCATTCAATTTCTTGAGGGCGACCCGGACCAGCCGATCGTGATCGGCACAGTTTACAACGCCGATAATATGCCGCCTTACGACTTGCCGGGTGAGAAAAACAAGGCCGGTATCAAGTCGGATTCGACAACAGGCGGCGGCGGCTACAACGAATTTGTGCTGGACGATACCAAGGGCCAGGAGAAAATCGGTGTGCATGCCCAAAAGGATATGGAGACCGTGATCGAAAACGATGAGTCCCTCCATGTCAAAAACAACCGGGACACCAAGATCGACGTCAACCGGACCGAGAAGGTTGGCCGTAATGTGACAGAAGATATCGGGATTAAGTGGACTGTTGAGGCCGGCACCAAGATCGAATTCAAATGCGGGCAGAGCAAGATCGTTATGACACCAACGTCAATTGATATAGAATCGCTGATGATTAGCGTTAAGGCCTCAGCAACCTTGAATGCGAAGGGTACTATGACGACGGTAGAAGGATCAGCCACGCATATTGTGAAAGGCGGAATTGTTCTGATTAATTGACGCAAGGGTAGTCGCGTAACACGGTCTGACCAGGGAGCAAGAGGAATGGGATCCCGTATCCGCTTTACCAAGGCAATTCAGGTCTTTGAAACGTTTCCGGAGTTGGCCGAAACCGTCCGCCCGGCCACAGGTCATGTCACAGCGCAGGAATATACGCGGGAACTGGCCCGTGGCGAGAATCCGGTTACGGCCATCCCGTTCTTCGCCCACGCTTTGCCCAAACCGGAAGCCGTCTGGTGGGGGATGAAATGTGTCGAAGGGCTCGACCGGACCAAAAGCGCGGCGGATCTCGACCTGCTGAAACTGAGCGAGGCCTGGGTGCGCGAGGGCGACGAAGACGCCCGGCTTGCGGTCTATCACGCGGCGGAGGACAGCATGGGCGACAGTGCTTCACTGTGGATCGGGCGGGCGGCGAGCTGGTCCGGTGGGTCGTTGTCTCCCAATCCGGAATACCGTGTCGATGCGCCGCCGGACCTGACCGCAAAGGCAGTCAATGCAGCGGTTCAGATCACCGTGGCAGCCTATGATCCCCCGGAGCGGCAAGCTGCCTTGGAGGCCTGCCTGACCGCAGGGCTCTCCTTTGCCGAGGGCGGTGTCATGCCTGTTGTCACCCTTCAGCCTCAGGCCCAGATCTGACCAACACGGGAGAGAAGCTGGAATGCGGATCACGCTCCAGATTGAGAATGTGGACCGGCTCGAGAGCGGGGGGCAGGTGTCTTACTCCTGTTCCGACCGGGGGTTTGACATCGGCAGGCACGATCATCTGGACTGGAGCTTGCCGGACCCTCAGCGTGTGGTCTCAGGAAAACACTGCGAAGTCCGGTATGAAGGAGGCCAGTTTGTCCTCTATGACGTGTCGACCAACGGCACTTTCGTGAATGGCAGCCCCAACCGGATGGATAAGGCGCATGCCTTGCGCAGCGGCGACCGGCTCATGATTGGCGATTACATCATCGCGGTCACGCTTGATACGGTGGAAGCGCCAAGCGCCGGGGTGGTCCCTTCGGCCAGCGCGGCGGCTCCGGCACCGTCTGCACCATGGCAGTCTCCGGTGTCCAGCGCGCCCGCGCCGGTGGCACACCCATCTGCAGCTGTTCCGCCAGCACCTCCCTCCCAATGGCCGGCGAGCCAGCCAGCCGCACCTGCGCCGTATCCTGGGCAGGGGGCGCCGAGCCCCTGGGACACACCGTCTGCAGGCATGGAAGGCCGCCATGCACCGCCGTCCCAGACACCTGGTATTGGCACCCCGGCCGATGATGTCTGGAACCAGAAGAGCCATGGCTGGGGCAGCGCGGACCCCGCGCTTTATGATCCTCAGGCACAGCCCCAGGAGCGGGAGCCGGTGCGGCCCGCCCAGGCAGATCCGATGGACCATCTGGCGCCGCAGCCGAATTTGCACCCGCAGTCTGATTTTCCGCCGCCGCCGCAGGACCCTGTTCAACCCCAGCCGCAAGCGGCACCCCTCGCGGAGGCACCGCCAGCGCCTTTGTTCCAGATGCCGGATTTTGCGGACACACCAGGTGAGGCCTCCGCAGGAGCGCGCGCCGCAGATGCACAACCCTCACAAGAGCCGGAACCGCCTCTGCCTGCAGCTTCGTCCGATGTGCCCTTGGGAGCTCAGGCCAGTCCGTTTCCTGAGAGCGTAGCCGCACCCTCTGCCCCCTTCGAAGCGGAGGACACACCTTTTCCGTACGGGCCGGGGTCCACTGGTCAGCAGGAAAAAGACGCCGCTTCTGACGCGCAGCCGACTTCGCAACAGGACGCAACTGCACCGGTTCTAGCCATTGAAACCACCGCGGCTGCGGAGCCTGCAAGCCCGTCGGACGTCAAAGCCGAAAACGCATCTTTGCTCCAGGCGCAAACGGCCGCGGACCCGGTTCCTGAGGCTTCTGTGAACCAGGGACCAGCGCCGGCCGGGGAAGTCGATTTCCTCAAAGCATTTGCCGAAGGTGCCGGAATTCCCGATACCGTTCTGGCGGGACGAGATGCGCAAGACTTTGCGCGGGAGCTGGGCGCCCTGCTGCAAGGCGTGACTGGGGACATGATGGGCCTTCTGCAGGCGCGCAGCCAGGTCAAGGCTATGACCCGTAACACTAACCGAACCTTGATCGGGCGGTCGGGCAACAATGCCCTTAAGTTTTCTCCGACCCCGCAAATGGCCCTGCAGACCATGCTGTCCGCCAATGTGGAAGAAAACGGTTATCTGACCATGTCCAAGGCCATGTCGGCGGCCTTCAAGGACATTCAAAAGCACCATGTGTGGACCTATGCGGCCATGCAGAAGGCGGCAGGGCGGTTTGACGACACCTTGTCACCAAAGGCTATCGAGGCGGAGGCGCAGGCACCCAAAAGCACGTTTGGCAATCAGAAAGCCAAGTTGTGGGAGCGGATGCAGGAACGCTGGAGCGCGTTGTCCGGAGCCTATGACGACGGGCTTGTCGGCGTTTTCACCCAGTATTTCACCGAAAGTTATGAAGAATTGTCGAGCGAAGATCCGGAAGCGTGATCTCGGTATTTGAAGTGATTTTTTGAAGGTTCAGACGCGCGCAGGCGCCGCATCAGGCAAGGGAGCAATGCCTTTATGTCGTGGTATAGCAAGGTAGCATGGACCGAGGGCCTGTTTTTGAGGCCGCACCATTTGCAGCAGAGCGACCGCTATGCGGAACATCTGCTGGATGAACGGGTCCGGCTCGCATCTCCCTATCCCTGGGGGTTTTCAGACATTGAAATCGACCAGGATGTCGGCCAGCAGTGCCGGTTTGCCCTGCGCACGGGGCGCGGCATTTTCCCTGACGGAACAGTGTTCAACTTTCCGGCGGACGGCACCCCGCCGCCTGCCATAGATGTGCCGGAAGATGCCGCTGGGCAAATTGTCTGGCTCGGCCTTCCGGAGACCACGGTCAATGCTGTTGAGGTGGCCGATGGCCGGGAGGATGCCGCAACCCGGTATATTCAGGGCCGTGAAACGATTATTGATTCCACCTCCGCCATTCGTCAGGAGGAGGAAATCGATGTCGCCCATCCGAGGCTGACCTACTCCATCCGGTCCACGCCCCATCCGGGCCATGTCTGCCTGCCGGTGGCGCGGATCACGGAGATCAAGGACCGGATCGTGATCACAGATGGCACATTTGCGCCGCCGGTGCTGGCCTGCCATGTGCATCCGGTGGTGACGGGGTGGATCGATTCCGTGGTCGGCTGGGTGGAACGGAAGCTGAGCGAACTGGCACGCTATGCCGCCGACACGTCGGCCGGGGGCGGGCTGCAGAATTTTGACTACCTGACTTTGCAAATGCTGAACCGTCTGCATCCGCAACTGATGCATTTGCGCAAATCCGCCTATGTGCATCCCGAACGGCTTTATTCAGAATTTCTGCAGCTTGCCGGAGAACTGGCCACCTTTGCGACCGAGGAGCGCCGGGCGCGAAATTATCCTGTCTATGACCACGACCGGCTGCATGACATCTTCAAACCGGTTCTGGCCGACATTCAGGCCTTCCTTTCGGCCGGGTATGACCGCCGGGCCATCCGTCTGCCCCTGGAACAACTGGCACCGAATGCGTTTAAGTCAACGATTGTCGACCGCAACCTGTTTTCCCAGGCGAGCTTCGTCCTCGAAGTGGCCGCACGGCGTCCGCTTACCGAAATCCAGAACGAATTTCCGCGCCTCTTTAAAGTTGGTCCTTTCGGCCAAATGCGCCAGATCGTTTATTCCAACCTGCCGGGCATTCCACTGATCCACATGCCGGTGCCACCGGCACAGATCCGCGCGCTGACCGACAGGGTTTATTTCCGTCTCGACAAGACGACACCGCTTTGGCGCGAATTCAGTCAGGATTCGGCCGTCGGCCTGCAGTTCTCCGGCAACTGGCCGGATCTGCAGCTTGAGTTCTACGCCATTCGGGAGGGCCGTTGATGCCCGACAGCGACGATCCTTTCGGCGTCTCCAAGCGCAAGGGTAAAACCATCGTCCGGCCAAATCCGGGCGGACGATGGAGCGAAACGGCCCAGCCGCAGCCGCCACATCCGCAGCAACCGCCCGGGAATCCGGTGCCGCCGCCGCATGCCCAGCCTCCAGGCGCCCCGGATCCTTGGCAGGGCGGGCCAGGCTCCGGACCGGACCCCTATGCGCCGACACCGGCCGGCTATGAATATGGTCAGCAACAGGCTCCCGATATCAGAACACCACCGCCGGCATCGCCTCCTCCTGGCGCCCCGCCGCCTGTTCCAGCGGCCGCGGCTGCGCCCCAAGCCGCCGGTCAACTCGCGCAGACCCCGGATATCAACCAGATCAAGGTGGCGAACCGCAATCCGGTGTCCCGGGCCGCCGCTCCCTTGCTCCTGCTTCTGGGGCGTTTGCATCTGGCCATGACGGATGCGCAGTTCGATGCACTGATGCGCGATGTCTACAACGCCATCAAGACCTTCGAAAAGGACTTGCGGAGCGCCGGGATCACCGACGATCAGATCCAATCCGCCGCCTATGCGCTCTGCGCAACGTCCGATGACATCGTTCAGAACCTGCCCTCGTCCGGCCGCCATCAATGGACCCAATATTCCATGCTGACCCAATTTTTCGGTCAGGCCACCGGCGGTGTGGAATTCTTTCAGGTTCTGGAAAAAGCCAAGCAGGACCCGGGCCGCAATTACGGTGTGCTTGAAGTGATGCATGCCTGCCTGTCGCTTGGGTTCTATGGAAAATACCGGGCCATCCAGGGCGGGCAGCAGGGGCTGGAGCGGGAGCGCCGGGATCTTCATGAGATCCTGAGGCGGATCCGGCCGCGTCCGGGGGATGACCTCTCCCCCCATTGGCGCGGGCTGGACCTGATCCAGAAACGCACCCGTTTTTCTGTTCCGGTCTGGTCCGTGGCCGCAGTCGCCGGGGCCTTGCTTCTGGGGGGCTATGTCACCTTGATGCTGTTGCTGGCCAGCGGCAGCGAAGTTGTCGCCAGCCGTGCCTCCGCACTGTATCCCACCGGCCCGATCGAGTTGGCACGGGAAGGCTATCAGCCCAAACCTCCCCCGGCACCGGAGCCGCCCGCCAATGCGCCGATTGAAGCGGTGTCGGACCAGCTGGCCGGTCTCGACGGGCTGGAGATTTCCCAGGAAGGCCCGGCGATCATGCTGCGCATGCGGGCGCAATTTGATGTGGCCGCCGCAACGCTCCGGCCCGAATTCCAGCTTCTGGTCGAACAGGTCAGCCGAACGCTTGATCAGGTGGACGGGGACATTCTGGTGGTCGGTCACACGGACAGCGACCCCATTCGCAACAATCCCCGGTTCCCGACCAATTGGCACCTGTCTGTCGAACGGGCGAAATCCGTTGCCGCCGTGATGCAAGGGCTTTTGAAGGAACCGGACCGGGTTTCGGTGGAAGGGCGGGGCGCCGATGAGCCGATTGCCCCAAACACCAACCGGGAAGGGAAGGCGCTGAACCGCCGGGTTGAAGTGTTTTTGAAACCGCCCGCAAAAGGGCTGGTGATCAACAATTGAGCGTGACCTCCGGGGCATAGAGAGAACAAGGCGAATTTTATGAAATTCTGGCTCGGAACAACGGCAATTCTGATCGGCATTCTTGCCCTGATTGCGCTTATCTGGTTCGGAGGCCCGTTTCTGGCCATCGCCGGAGTGCGACCTTTTGAGCCGCTTTGGGTGCGTCTGCTGCTGTCGAGCCTCGTGCTCCTGTCGATCGGCGGCTGGACGGTTTACCGGATTTACAGGCGCATTCAGGCCAACCGGGCTCTGGAGCAGGAAATCCTGCAGCCCAAGGCAAGTGAAGAAGATCTGCAGATCCTGTCGGAGCGCATGAAAGATGCACTGAAGACGCTGAAATCCTCCAGCGGCAACGCGCGCACCTATCTCTATGATCTGCCCTGGTATCTGATGATTGGCCCACCCGGATCGGGCAAGACCACGGCGCTCATGCATTCCGGGCTGAAGTTCGCAAACGCGCGGGGCAAGGGCGAGGCGCAGAAACTCGAAGGCCTCGGTGGCACCCGTTATTGCGACTGGTGGTTTGCGGAAAATGCCGTTCTGATCGATACGGCCGGGCGCTATACGACCCAGGATTCCGACGAAGACCATGACCGCGAGGCCTGGCTCGGCTTTTTGAACATCCTGCGCAAGGCGCGCCCGCGCCAGCCGGTCAATGGCGTCATGATCTCCATAAGTCTGGAAGATCTGATGACCCTGTCCGATGCGGATCTGAAACAGCATACGGACGCTATCCGTGCGCGTCTGATCGAGCTCTACAAGACCTTGAAAATTGATTTCCCGGTCTATGTGGTCTTCACCAAGGCCGACACAATTGCCGGTTTCATGGAGTTTTTCGGCTCCTATCCGGAGAGCCGCCGCAACCTTGTGTGGGGCGCCACGTTTCAGACCCGTGAGAAAACCAAGAACATGGTGGCCGAAACCCCTGCGGAATTCGATCTCCTGATCGAACGGCTAAATGAGGAACTGGCGGACCGGCTGCAGGAAGAACCGGATCCGCGCGCGCGTCTGATGCTTTATGGGTTCCCGACCCAGGTGGCGGCCCTGCGCGACCGGGTGACCGGCTTTCTGAACGCTATTTTCGAGCCGAGCCGTTACTATCCGAATGCGGTTCTGCGCGGCTTTTATTTTACCTCCGGAACTCAGACAGGTACGGCCATTGACCGGGTGATCGGGTCCATGAGCCAGGCGTTTGGAACCTCTTATCAGGCGGCGGCCCTGTCCGGGCAGGGCAAGAGCTATTTCCTGCGGGATCTGCTGACCAAGGTCATCATCGGTGAAGCGGGCTGGGTGACCCACAACCGGCAGGCCGTACGCATGGCGACTGCGGCCCGTATCGCCGCCTATGCGGCCATCGTGCTGGTGACCGCCGGGCTTGGCAGCCTCTGGACACTTAGCTATCTCAACAACCGGGCCTTGATCGAGGACACAGCCAAGGCAGTCGCGGCCGTGCGCGCCGAAGGGGAAGGGGTTCTTGAGCAAAGGGTCGTGCGCGATGACAGCTTGCGCGATTCTGCCTATATCCTGTCTCTGCTGCGCAGCTTGCCCGCCGGGTATGACAGCCGCAATGACCCGACGCCCTTCCTGGAAAAATTCGGGCTCAGCCAGCGGGAGCGCCTGGAAGCGGCCGGGATCACCTCATACCGCAGCGGGCTTGAGCGGCTGTTGCGCCCGCGACTGCTTTTGCGCATTGAAGAGCAGATGACCGACGTGCTCGACAACCGCACGGGTCCGGGCGGGCAGGATATTGAAAAGCTCTACAACCTGATCAAGCTCTACCGGATGGTCGCAGGCGATGCGCCGGAAATCGACAAGGACCAGATCAAGAACTCCTTCCGGGCGGACTTTCTGCAAAGTTTCCCGGGCCCTCAGGGGCAGGTGCTGCGCAATGAGCTCAACACTCATATCGCGGCCATGCTTGATCTCGACTTTGGCGGCAACGTGCTGACCGACCAGCTGGACGGGGTGCTGGTGGCTGAAGTGCAGCGCGAACTCGCCCGTGTCAGTCTTGCCGAGCGCGGCTATGCGCTTTTGAAATCCCGGTCAAAGGGCATTGCAGCCGAAGACTGGGTTGCGGCACAGCGCGGCGGTCCGGATATGGAAACCGTTTTTGAAACCGAGAATGGTGACACGCTCGACACGGTTCTGGTGGACCGGTTCTACACCTATCCCGGGTTCCATCTGTCGGTGCTGCCGAACCTTGCCGGAATCCGGGAAGAGCTGGAGCGGGACAAATGGGTGTTTGGCGATATCGGAGAGGCGGACGCCTTTGCCGATCAATACCAGTCGTTGCCTGGAGAGATCCTCGGGCTTTATACGCGCGATTTCATCGCGGCGTGGGAAGAGGCGCTTGGCAACCTGAAATTCAAGTCCATGCGCAATGACAAGCCGCTTTACACGACCTTGCAGGCGGTTTCAGCGCCCACCTCTCCGGTGGTCCTGCTGCTGGAAAGCATCCGCCGGGAAACGCTCCTGACCCAGGACCTTGCTGAGGACAGTCTGGCGGGGGCGCTGCAAGGGGGCAATGCGAAGGAAGCGGGCAAGGATGCGGTCCAGAAGGTCTTTCAGCAATATGTGCTGGACCGGGCAGGTGGTTTGAAACGCATCGGCATCGAGGCGGGTCTGAAAGCCCTGGCGCCGGGCGGAGTTTCCAATGCTCTCGGCGCCGCAACGGGCAGCGGAGGGCCGGTGAGCATACCCGGAAAGGCGATTGAAGATCACTTCCGGCCGTATCATGTCCTGGTCGAAGGCGGGACCAGCCGCAAGATCGATGCCTTGCTGGTCAATTTCAAGAACATCCTCGACAACCTTCTTGTTGTGGCCAACAACCCGTTGCAGAGCGAAACCGCCAATTCGAATGTGCAGATCCAGGCATCGCTCCTGCGCAGCAACGCAACCCGGTTTCCGCAACCCTTCGACAAGTTGATCCAGCAGGCGGCAAAGGAGTTTGATGAGGAGTTCAAGGAAACCTCGATCACACAGCTGAACGAGAAGCTCAAATCCCAGGTGGTGGACCAGTGCCGCCGCATTGTCGCCCGAAATTACCCGTTTACAAACGGGCGCTCGGAAGTGGCGATGACGGAATTTGCCAAGCTGTTTTCCCCTAACGGGATCATGCAGCAGTTTTTCGATCAGAACCTGAAAGCCCTGGTGGATACGTCCTCGAGGCCCTGGAACTGGAAGCCGGAGGTGGCTCAGGCCGACCGGCTGTCCAACGCAACCTTGCGCCAGTTTGAACGGGCGGACCTGATCAAACAGGCCTTTTTCCCGACCGGGAATGCCTTTCCTTCCGTCGGTCTGCAAGTGGTGCCGCGTGCCTTGTCCCAGCAGGCGGATGCAGCAAGCCTGGAGGTCAATGGCAATCTGGTGCTGGTCACGCGCGGCCCCGGGTTCAATGCGGATATCGAGCCGCTTCCGGCCAGCTTCGACTGGCCCAGCAACACGGCGACCCCTCGGGTCGTGCTGGTCATACAGCCGGAAGTGCCCGGATACAGGTCCCGCCAGGAAGTGCATGGCGACTGGGCCTTTTACCGGTTCATCCGGGCCAACAGGGTCAGTTCCGGCCAGAACAAATTCGTGATCCGCAAGACCTTGGGCGGCCGTCAGGTGGCTTTCACCGTAACGTTGCGCACCAAACCGAACCCGTTTTTCCTGTCTGCGGTCAGCGATTTCAGCTGTCCCACCAGCTTTTGAATGGGCTCGGTATGCCGGAAGGGGTCGGATATTTCGGAAAACTGCCCGACCGGGCAGATTTTATCACCGGACAATGCCCAAGCGGGTTCCTGCGGCTTTGGGAGCCGTTTTTGATGGCGGGTCTGGCGCAATCGCGGGACGATTTGGGCACCAGCTGGGACGAGGCCTATCTGACAATGCCAGTCTGGCGATTTGCTCTTTGGCCCGTCTGCGGGAATGCCCCGGTTTCCAAGCCTGTGGCTGGTGCCTTTATGCCGAGTGTTGACAGGGTGGGACGTCTGTTTCCGCTGACCTTGGCCGGGTCGATGTCGGGCCCTCCTGCGGGAGGGCCGGTGGGCTCTGTCCCGGAAGAAGACTGGTATGAGGGGGTTGAAGCCGTTCTTCTGGGCACGCTGGAGGATGACTCCACCCTGGAGGGGTTTCAGAAGGCGGTCACAGAGCTGAAAGGGGCGGACCAGGGCTTTCATGCGCACCCGGGCGTTGCTGCGAAAACGCTGCATGGTGCCGGGGACCGCACCAGACATGTTGTCAAATCCCGGTTCTGGTGCCGGGCGGGCGCTTCCGGGTTTGACTTCAGCTGCTCCGGCCTTCCGGCAGCAGTATCTTTTCGCTGGCTGATCCTGCCTGAGACGTTCCAGGAGCAGGATACCGGCGAGGACAGGGCAGGGCAGGACCATGGGCGATATCAGCGGGAGGATGATCGAACATGACGCAGCCAGACACGATGGCATTGCGCGCATTTTCTGCGGGACTGACGCATGTCGGCCGGGTACGGGAGGAAAATCAGGACACGTATTTCTGTGACGAGGACAAGGGTATTTTTGCAGTCATGGATGGGGCCGGCGGCTTGAGTGCTGGCGCTTTGGCCTCCGGTCTGGTGAAGGACGCGCTGTCGGATATTTCCGGGCCGCAAAGTGCGGAAGATCTTCTGGACCAGTTCGAAAGCCGGGTCATAGACGCCAAAAAGGCAATCGAGAAGGCGGCGGCAGATGCGCATTCGGGTGCCATGGGCACCACCATTGCAGCCCTTTTGACCTTTGGAGCAGACTTCGCCTGTCTTTGGGCCGGGGACAGCCGGGTGTACCGGTTCCGGAACGGCGAACTGGAACAGCTGACCACCGATCACACGGAGGCCCAGGAACTGGTCGATCAGAATGTCCTAACGTTAGAAGAGGCCCGGACTTTTTCCAGACGGCACGTGATCACCCGGGCAATCGGTTCTGGACTGGATCTGGAGCTGGAGATGGTGGCCGGAAACCTGAGGCGCGGGGACCGTTTCCTGTTATGTTCGGACGGGCTGACAGGTCATCTCGAAGACGCTGTGATTGCGAATACGCTTTTGGACGGTGCGCAGCAATCGGTGGCCCGGGACCTTCTGAATGGGGCGCTGGAGCGGGGTGGTTCCGACAATGTAACCGTTGTCCTGGTGGATATTGATCAGGCTGCCTTTGGGAAAGGAGAGACCGGTCAATGAAACCGGAAGACCATTTGCTGCCCGCCGGAACGCGGCTCAACAATCTTTACGAGATTGAAGAGCATATTGCCGATGGTGGGATTGGGACTGTTTACCGGGCGCGCGACGTGGAGAGCGGCGATCCGGTGGCCATTAAGGTGCTTCTCGCCAGATTTGCGAAAGACTCGCTGATCCTGGACCTGTTCAAGCGCGAAGCCAAGATCCTGCGCAAATTGAAACATGATGCGATGACGCAGTATTTCGTCTTCGCCCGGGAACCGGAGCTGGGTGTCTATTACCTGGCAATGGAATTTGTCGGTGGACCGTCGCTGAAATCGCGGCTCGAATCCGGCCCGTTGGAACCTGAAGCAGTCTACCGCCTTGTTGTGCGGGTGGCGGCTGCCCTGCAAGCAGTCCATGACCGGGACATCATCCATCGGGACCTTTCCCCGGACAATATTATTCTGCAAAACGGGGATGTCGGACAGGCCAAGATCATCGATTTCGGAATTTCGCGGGCCAATACCGGTGGGCCCACCATCATAGGCGACGGCTTTGCAGGCAAGGTGAACTATGTGTCGCCGGAACAGGTCGGTCTGCATGAAGGCAAGGTAACACCCAGAAGTGATATCTATTCCCTTGGGCTCGTGATCGCTGAATGCTTGACCGGCAAACAGCCCGACATGGGCGGCACCCAGGTGGAGATGATCGAAAAACGCCGGGTCGTGCCGCCTCTGGAGGGGATAGACAACCGGTTCCGCCCGTTGCTTGAGGCAATGCTCCAGCCCGATCCGGTAAACCGGCCCGGCTCCATGGCCGAGATCGCTGGCTGGACCCTGGGGGCACCGATGCTGCCGCCGGTCCAGGACCAAACCATCATCCGGCCTGCCAGCCCGCCGCCCCAGACAGCAACGCCAGATCACCCCGCAGCCCCCGTCCGCTGGGGACGGCGCATACTGGTAGGCCTGTCCTTGCTCGGATTTGCGGGCGTAGGCGCTGCGGGGGTATTTTTTCTGGTCGGGCAGACCGTTCCCGATCAGGATCAAAAACCGGTTCTGGTGGCCCAGCCGCGCGAAAATGCGCCTGATGCACCAATCCAGTCCCCCATGCAGGATCAGAATCCGGATGCGCAGGACGGCGGGACTTCCGGCGGTGGCGGTTTGGCAGGCAGCAGTGCAAGTGATAGTGGACTTCCAGCGCTGCCCGATCAGATCGAATTGCCGTCTCTGCCGGAGGAAAAGGCAACCTTGTCTCAAGATGGAGGCAGGGACGGAGGCGGGGCGGGCGATCCAGCCGATCTGGCGGTTCTGACACCGGACCTTACGGACCCAAAAGACATCGATACCGGCTTGAATACTGGACCAGACACAAACGCGCAGACGGGTCCGCAAGAGACAGGCGTGCCCGTGGTGCCAGCGACGCCGGAACAGAGCGTGCGCAATTTCGTCCAGACGTATAAATCCGGTGACTGCATGTATCTGCAACCGGTTCAAATTGCGGCCAACGCCGCCGAGATTGAGGGGTTTGCTTCCAGAACACCGCCTTTCATTGCGTTTGACAGCGAGTTCACCCGCTCTCAGGGCTTTGAGGCCAAGATCCAGGTCAATCTCATCAGCGATGCGCAATGTCCAGCGATCGCCTTTTTGCGGGCGACCCCGCAGGGCAATGAAAAGACCGAATTGCGGCTGGACATGCAGCGCACTCTCATTCCCAACGGGGAAAACATGGCCGGGCGCATTTCCGGTTTTGACCCGTCAACCGGCGATCTCGGGCTGTTGTTTGTGTCGAGCAGCGGCGAGGTGGTCAACCTGTCGCCGTATCTGAAACAGGACGACGGCGGGGCAGGGTTTGTTGTGCCCTTGACCCTGAATTCGCCGGCTGAGGAAACCGGTTTGATTATTTCGCTGGTGGGTCCGGATCTTGTTGCCAGCCTCGCAAAACGCCGAGAAGCGAAAGCAGGTGCCTATTTTGACGCCTTGATGCAGGATCTTCCGGTCTTGCGGGCCACGGCAACGACGGTCAAAGTGGTGCCGTGATCTTTTCTGCGGTTGGGGTCAGGGGGCGGAGCGGCCATGAAGCGCTACACAAAACCGATCCATCTGCCGAAGCCGCTCGCCAACCGGCGCGCCGACAGCTCTCTGGCTTTGATCAACGTGGTGTTTCTGCTGCTCCTGTTCCTGATAATCTCCGGCACTTTGCGCCCGCCCTTGCCAGAGCGTTTTGAGTGGGCCAGCACACGGTCAAAGGAGGGCCGGGGCGATATTGCCAACAGTCTGGTTCTGGCCCGGTCTGGCGCGATCTGGAGCCAGGGAGCACCTGTTGAAGAGGGCGAGCTGGACGGTGTTCTCCAGGCCCTTGCCGCGCGCACAGACCGTTTGTCGCTTCAGGTCGACAAAGGCGCCAGGGTTGGCGCGATTGCGGCCTTTGCCGCCCGTTTGAAGCAGGAGGGCGTCACCCAGATAACCTTCGTAACCGTTGAAGCGGAGCGGCCGTGACCTCTGCTTATTATGATGAGCCGCGTGAGGCGGCTATCCCGGTTTTTGTCTGGCCCCTCGTGCTGGCGCTCTCCCTCGCGGTCCACCTGGCTTTGGTGGTTTTTGGCCTTGCAGATTTGCACCATACACAAACACAGCCATCAAAGGGCGCTCAGACAGAGATCATTATGGAGCGTGAAACGCTGGTTTTTGAAAAAGCCCAGCTGGTGGGGACAGGGACAGCAGCATACGTGCAACCAGACAAGGTGCCCACCGCTGGTGTGGCAAAGAGCGCTGCCTCGAAAGCGGCGGTGACCGGGGCCGACCATGTTGCGCGGCCCGCTGCAGACAGACCACCCGCGCAAACGCAAATACCCCCGCAAAGGGAGGCGATCCGACCGGCTGCTGTGGCCTCAGCCGTTGTGCCTCCAAAGACCATCGTTCAAACCATCCGGCCTTCTCAGAACGAAGCCGGACCGATCACTCCGAAGAGACCTTCCCCAAGCCCAATTATCCCAGCCCTAGCAACTGCCCCAACAGGGGGAGGGGGAATAGAAAGAGTTCAGGAGGCGATCGAAAAGGTCCGGCCCCAAAAGCAGCCAAAAACAGAAAAAATAATAAAACCCTCCAATGTGGTTCCCAACAAGTCCGCCGTCCGTGTGTCCGGCTCCAAACCCCTTGCAAACAAGCCGGTGCGCGCGGACAGGGCCAAGGTTGCACCGGGGACCTTACAGGCTGGCCGGCTGTCATCCATGCCGGTGGTCAAAACAAGCCCCCTGCAGCAGACACCGGTAAGCAGTGTGTCGCGCCCGCCTTCAGCGCCAAAGGCGGAGGTTAAACCAACCGGGAACGCTCTGATACCGGTGCACACTGTGCAACGGGTCACCAGCAGCACCAGTGTTGCGGCTGTATCTGTCCAGTCAGCCAGAGAGACGGCCTCGACGGGCAGTTCAGGCGGAGCAGGCAGTCCGAATGCAGGCGCAGATGCACAACCCGTGCGCCCTGAACGTGTGAGCAGGACCGCACCGGCCGCAATTGCACCGGTGGAAAATGGTCTCACCATCAAACCTGTTGTGCCCGTTGAGGAGCGTCTGGCGGCCCTTCAGCCATCTGAACATGGGGGAACGGTGATCAGTCCAAGTGCGCCGGAACTGGTGGCGGTTCCAGACAGTGCGGTCACACCGGAGCCGGCTGAAACGGTTGCGCCGGATCATCTGGAGGGCATTGACCCGCTTGCAAAGGTGACTGGCTATGTTGCAAGCCACGATGCGGGAGAGTGCACGCATCTGTCTGTCATGTCTGCAGGTGCAAAGAGCGCACGGGTCACCGCTTTTGGCACGGCGATTGATCCGTTTCTGGCCTTTGACCGAAAATTTGCGGCCGACCACGGCTATGAAGCGGATATCGAGCTGCGCCTGATTACGCAGAACCAATGTTCTTTGCTGGCCGCGATGGCTGCGGCGGCGGGGATCGAGGCACCCGGTCTCCTGGAGCTGGACCGCACGGAAGTGGTCAGCGGGACCAGGCTTGGCGGCGTCATCCAGCGGGATTTGCCGCTGGCACGCATTGCACAGGCGGAGGTCCATGGCGCTGACTTGAGCGGCCGGGGCGCGCCTGAACTCTATCTGATTGATGATGCCTGTCAGATCCATGACGGGCGGAGCTTCGTCCGTGCAGAAACCAGCACCGGTCCAATTGGCGGCTGGCGGTTTTCCATCCCGGTGACACTGGTCTCGGAGCGGTCAGAGGAAACGGCGCTGGTGCTTGCGGTCTGGAACAGGCCCTCCGGCAAGCAACCGGCTGCTTTCGGCACCTTGCCTGCCGCGCGCATCGCCGATGTTCTGGAACAGCCGGGTGTCTATACGCTGACTGCTTTCAAGGTGTTACGCTGACGTGGGTCGTCCCGTCGCCGATGCCGTAAAGACGCCGGTCAGCATCACTTCAAGGGCAGCCCGTTCCTTTTCCAGCCGGGTCTCGAACCAGGTGACCGCCACGGAGACTGGAATGGCAACAGCAAGGCCACAGGCCGTGGTCAAAAGCGCAACCCAGATTCCGCCTGCAAGGGCGCCTGGACTGGCGGATGCGCCAGCATCCTGAAGGGTCTGAAAGGTTTCGATCATACCGAGAACCGTGCCGAACAGGCCCAGAAGAGGCGCAATCTGAGCGACCAGATCAAGGGCTTTCAGCCAACTGGCCAGCGCAAACAGCCTGTCTGCGGCCCGGGCGGAGATCTCCTCCCTGAGGCGTTCCTCCCGGATATCGCGCTCCTGCGGTCCCAGGGGCTGCTGATCCAGAAACTGGAGAGACTCCATTGCGCTGCGCAGAAGGGCGGCCGACAGAGATGTGTCCTTGAGCAGAAGCTGGGTTGCCTTGGTGCGTTCGCCGCTGCGCCATTGGGAAACAGCCTGGCGCACCAGATTGTGACGGCCGACCCGGGAGGTGGAGAACTGGACCATTTTGGCCAGAATGACGGCCAGGGCAGCAACCGAAAGGGCAAGAAGGACCAGAACAACCGGCCCTCCAAGCTCCAGCAAGGACGAGGAACTTTCCATCAATCAGCCCATGATCCTGTTGAAGTCCACGGCAGAACGCCCCCGTCAGTCGCTAAAGGCTACGCCGGAACGGTTGCTCAGCTTCAAAAGATCCGGGCAATAGACATCCTCCACCGAAGGCGGCACGCAATTCTGCACATCATTGACATGCAGCCTAGAGAGGTCGTTGCAGGCCTCATCGAGATCGAATTGCAGGACTTTTGTCTTGCCGGCGGAAATGCGCGAAAATTCAAGGCTCAGGAACCGGTTGACCAGCCCGTTCTTGTCGAAGATGACGACTTCAAGTTCCAGGGCATTCATCGGACGCTCCAGTCCGTTGGTTGCTACAACGGCCAGCCGGCAGCCGCCGGTCTCAATCGGTTCCGCCTGATTGAGTTCAAGGCTGATCTCGCCGGACAGGTCCTGCGCTGCGGCCTGAGCGGTCAGAACGGTGCTAAGTGCCGCCAATACGGCAAACAAGCTTGAAAAACGCATTCAAAAATCCCTCAAGAAAACCTGCCCATGCGGACTGCCGGACCATCAGACACAAATTTCAGTCATAAGACAACAAGACTGTCCAATCCGGGGCTCCTTCTGTTTCAATCTTGAAAAAATCAGCCTCGATCAGACCTCGTTGCCAGCATTGGTCTCCGTCGAACAGGACGAATTTTTCCTCGCGGATGCAGAGGGTCACATCGCCGCCGAGGCGGCTTTCCCCGAACCCGTCGGCCACATGCAGATAGTAGCTGGCCGCGTTGAGCGGCTCCTGAAGTACCTGGCTGCAGGCATTGGCCGTGATGGTCCACCAGCCCTCGGTTCTCAGGCCTTCGTCGGTCTCATAGCCGATGGCAATGTTTACCAGATCGACAGAGCCGTTGCAGACCCTGAGCCCGGCTTCGGCAGAGGCCATGAAGGCGAAAAAGCACCAGCCCCCGGCAATGGCAGCCCGAGCCGGCCATTTGTACAAAAGTCCTTTGACGGAAAAAATGCCGCGGTCGTGACTGGCTTTTGCCATGGGGCTCCCTGGAAGTTCTTGTGTGACTTACGCTAAGGAAGAAGAACGGGCACGTCAATTTGGCATTCACCATTGTGCTTTTGGCTGTTCTCGGTGAAGTTACAGGGGATGGACGAGGAGAAGTGCCAAGAACATGATCCGGATCGGCCCCCCGCTTGCAAGGCGCAAACGCATTCCGGTGACGCCACTGATCGACGTCATCTTCATTCTGATCATGTTCTTTCTGCTGTCTTCTTCCTTCGGTATCTGGAGGCCGCTGGAAGTGGCATTGGGCGTGAACGCAGGCCAAGACCCGGCTCAGGAGCCGCGCCAGGAATTCGGTGGGGTCCAGGTCCCGGCGGTTCTGATCAGCCTCAAGGGGCAGGGGGACACGGGCTCTGTCCGGATGACTGTCAATGGCCAGCCTGTTTCCTTGAACGGTTTGCAGGCGGAACTGAACCGTCTGGCGGGTCTTGGCGCGGGGTCTGCGGTGCTGGTCCCTTCTGCCGATGTGGAATTCCAGCAGGTGGTCGATGTTCTGGACGCGGCCCGGGCCTCGGACATCCACAAGGTCAGCCTTACACTCGATTGATCGTTGTTCCAATGAGTGAACATAAAAACGGCCCGGACGAAGTCCGGGCCGCTGATGTCTTGGCAATAGCTGCGGATCAGCGGCCGATGGCGCCGCCAATGATGCCGCCGACAACGCCGCCGATAAACGCGGCACCTGCCGGGTTCATGCTGCCGCCATTGTTAGCGGGGGCACGGCGGTTGTTGGTCGTGCGCTGCGGACTATTGGTGTTCGTGCGCCGTGTGGTGCTGCGAGATGCTGCTGCAGCCTGTTGCTTGCGTTTGACCTCGGCCTGATAGGCTGTGTATTGCACCGCAGTCTGCGTGGTTAAGAGCGCATATTGGGCGGCGGTGAAATACCCGGTCGGCACGATGCCATTGGCTGTCTGCCAGGCGGTGACACCAGCCCTGGTTCTGGGGCCGAAGGCGCCGTCCGGACGGCCGACATCATGACCTGACAGGTTAAGGCGGGTCTGGACTTCCCGGCGTGCCGTGCGGTTCCAGCCCATGGAGGCTTCGGTCTGGGGCGTGCCGGGGATCGCCTTTTGGGGATCCGGCAGGGTCGCCACAACTCCGGCGGATGCAGCCGTCTGACCAGTGGACTGGCCCGCCGTGCCAGCCGGGTTCACCGCCGCGACCTGGGGTGTTTCCGTTTTGCGCTTGATCGCATTGCGGGCGAAGTCGGCAAAGGTGCCATTCGGATAGGCCGACAGATAGGATTCATAATCGGCAGCCGTATCGCTGGATTTGGCAGCTTCCCAGATCAGCTTTTCCCGTTCCCAGTCAAGATTGGGCTGGGCAGAAGAGCTGGCTGCAGCAGCGGTTACCGCGTTCTGAACGGCCTGATCCGGAACGGTGGTCGCGGTTGTTCCCAGTGAGGCCACTTCGGTGCTGGCCTGGGTCTCAGCTTTCTTGTTGAGAAAGACTTCCCCGATCAGCGAGGCATTCACCCAGGGGCGCTGCCGCTTTTCCGTTGCATCATAGACATCGCCGGTGACACGGGTCATGACTGTCTGGATCGATGCATTGGGGGTGTCGATGTGCCGGATAAGGGCGGAGGTGAAAGGCGAATTCTGGCCTTCCCCGTCAAGCGCGACATCGCCGGGGGAAGTGGCGAAAGCAATCACGGAGCCTTCCCCGCCGGTTTCCTGGACCTTGATTTCCGCCAGACCTGCGCCGAGGCTACCGGACCGGCTCGGTCCCATGCGGCGGGCCAGGGTCCGTGCCAGCGGGTTGTCCCGGCAGGCATCCAGGAACACCATCTGCACTTTCACGTCTTTCGACATCTGGCGCATGATGAAGTCCACGGAAATGGTTTCAAAATCGAGAGAGGTTTCGTCTTCGATTTTCGCGTCAATCGGCACCAGCAGGTTCTGGCCTGCCACCTGCATGCCATGTCCCGCATAGAAGAGCAGAGCAATCTCTGCCCCATAGGCCTTTTTCGCAAATTCCATCACAGACCGGCGCATGTCCGTGTAGGTCTGATCCTGACCGGCGACTACCTCGAAGCCGAGGCTGCGCAGCTTGGTTGCCATCAGCTCTGCGTCATTGGCCGGATTGGGAAGGGGGACGGTGTGCTCATAGGCTCCGTTGCCGATGACAAGCGCAATACGCTTGGCAAGGGCCGGTGCTGTCCCTGTTAAAAGTATTGCCAGCACGGCGATCATTCGTTTGAACATGCCCTGTCCTCTCGTCGATCAATTTTGCCTGTCGGGTTGACCCGATCTCGCTGTGGGTTTGGGTCCTGTATGAGAGAACGCTACCCTAGCGGCATTAAATGATATGTAATTCGTGTCACAACAATTCGTTTTGGTGAAAGTGATCTTAAATTCAAATGCCCAGACCCACCTTGATGAAACCTGTTGCTAAACGGTTCCAGCCCTGAATTATAGCGAGAAAAGCCTTGGAGTGCACGGCTTTTTGAAAGAGGTGACGTTGTTTTGACGGAACGTGCCGACCGGTTCTGTTGGGGCACTTCGCGTTTGATAGGCTTTGCCCGCCGCTATCTGACATCAGGGAAGATAGCGCAAAAGACAAGCTGGTCTGAAAGCTGAGGACTGCAGCGCGCGTGAGATGGGAACAGCTTGCAGTCAACCGTTCAGGTCAGTGTCTGCGGCTGAACCCGCAAGGTGCAATTGTATGCGAGCGGGCAGAATTGCCATAAAAGACCTATTCCCACCGTCAAGACAAGCTGCCTTGAAGTGCTTCACGGAATGCCATTTTTCAAGGAGAAATTGGCACGCCCAACGGGACTCGAACCCGTGTTTCCGCCGTGAAAGGGCGGCGTCCTAGACCGCTAGACGATGGGCGCGCGGTCGACGCGGCTGCGTCGTGGGGAGGCTTATAGGCGGGAATGGTCTGGCCCGCAAGAGCCTTTGAAACAATTTTTTGCAGGCCCGGTGTTCCGGGCCCGCATATATTGAAATCCGGTCAGACTTACCACTCGCCGGTATTGCCCATGGACGCCCAGGGCTCTTTGATTTCAAGAGCTTCGCCTTTTTGAAGCAGTTCAATGGAAATATTGTCCGGCGAACGAACAAACGCCATGCGGCCGTCGCGCGGGGGACGGTTGATCGTCACGCCCTTCGACTGAAGATCCGCACAGACTTGATAGATGTCATCGACCTCAAAAGCGAGGTGGCCGAAGTTGCGGCCGCCGGAATAGCTTTCCGGATCCCAGTTGTAAGTCAGCTCCAGAAGCGGGGCGGCCTGAGCCTTGCCGGACTCAATGTCGTCGGCGCCTGCCAGAAAGATCAGGGTGAAACGCCCCTTTTCGCTTTCGGTGCGGCGGATCTCCGTCATACCCATCTTGTTGCAATAGAAGTCGAGCGATTCTTCAATATCGGTTACACGAACCATCGTGTGCAAATATCGCATGTTATGTCCTTTGTCCTCGAACGAGGGATCGGTCGGAAGGTGCCGGAGCGGCTCATGACACTTATCACCAAGCTTTCAGAAGCTCGAGACTATGTGGCACGATTTCAGGAGGAGCCGGACCGATGCATTGCGGCCCTGACCGGGTCCGGGATCTCGACAGAGTCCGGAGTTCCTGATTTCCGCTCCCCGGGTGGCATATGGTCCAAACGCAATCCGGTTCAATATCAGGACTTTCTGGTGTCGGAAGAAAGCCGCCTGGAAGACTGGGGCCGCCGGTTCGAGATGCTGGAATTCTTTCAGGCGGCACAGCCCAATGCGGCCCATCTGGCGCTGACGGAGATGGCCCTAGCGGGGCAGATGAGCTGTCTGGTGACCCAGAATGTGGATGGTCTCCATCAGGCCGCCGGGTTTCCGCAGGACCGGCTGATCGAAATTCATGGCAATTCGACCTATGCAACCTGTCTGGACTGCGGCCGCTACGCGGAGCTTGAGGCACAACGCGAGGCGGTCAGCGCGGGAGACAGCCCCCGGTGTGAGGCCTGTGGCGGGATGCTGAAGGCGGCGGTGATCAGTTTTGGCCAGCAGATGCCGGAAGCTGCGCTGGGGCGCGCAGTTGACGCGGTGCGCCGCTGTGACCTTTTTCTGGTTCTGGGCTCGTCCCTTCTTGTGCATCCGGCCGCCCATTTGCCGGTGCTGGCGGTTCAGTCGGGCGCCGAACTGGTGATTCTCAACGGACAAGAAACACCGCCTGATTCATTGGCTTCTACTGTCCTGCGCACCCCTCTGGCACAAACATTTGCGGGTTTCGGTAGAAAAATGCCTCAAACTTCGTAAATGGCCTGTGGTTAGTTCCACAATTTCGCTTCTCGTCATTATGCGCAATGTTATCCTTTTATTAGGAATCGGCCGTCAGGTGAGTCGCAGCTCGTCTTCGGCCTTATGATGCGGACCAAAGACGGGACACAATCGCTATGGGGGTTAAGACCGCTCGGGAACCCCGCGCGCTCGATACGGTGGCAGAAGACGTTGCTGTCGACGTATTCGAGATTGCCGGAACAATTAAATGGTTCGATGTGGGCAAGGGCTATGGCTTCATCGTGCCGGACAGCGGAGACGGCGACATATTGTTGCACGTGACCTGTTTGCGGCGCGACGGATATCAGACAGCTTATGAAGGCGCCCGCGTTGTTTGCGAAGTGCTGGACCGGCCGCGCGGCCTCCAGGCCTTCCGGATTCTGTCGATGGACGAAACCACGGCGACGCATCCCTCGCAGCTGCCGCCCTCGCGCACCCATGTGCAGGTGGTGCCGGAAGGCGGGTTTGAAAAAGCGACCGTCAAATGGTTCAACCGTGTCAAGGGCTTTGGTTTCCTGACCCAGGGCGAAGGCACTGAAGATATCTTCATTCACATGGAAACCCTGCGCCGATTCGGGATCACTGAATTGCGGCCGGGGCAGGATGTGATGGTCCGCTTCGGAGACGGCCCGAAGGGCCGCATGGCCGCCGAAATTCGGCCCGTGGGCAGCGGCACGCATATTCCGGCGTCGCATTGACGCCACAGACAGATGTTTTCTTTTGCAGGCCGGATTTTTCCGGCCTTTTTCTTAAGTGAGGGTTGAGCCGCTCCGCACACTTTTGAACAAAAACCGCCTGTCCAGGGACAGAGCGGGGGGCAAAGGCAGCAGGCTTCAGTCTTCAACGGCCATGCAGCAGGTCAGAGCAGGGCCAAAAACGGGTTCAGGTGCCATGAGCGTGCGTTTTCTTACGACATTTGCCAAAGTGCTTATGATTGCCGCTGCCTGTCTTGGGGCAGGGGCTGCGGTTGGGGCTGGCGCTGAAACCACGCAAACTTCGCTGGTGCAGGAAAGTCTCGTTGTGCGGGCGCAAGGCGCGGATCACCGCTTCAGGGTGGAGGTAGCCGCAACAGCCCAGGAGCGGGCCCGGGGACTGATGTTCCGCAATCAAATGGCCGCAGATCATGGGATGTTGTTCGTATTCGACACTGAGGGCGAACGGTATTTCTGGATGAAGAACACACCGCTTCCTCTCGATATCATCTTTATCGCCACCAATGGCGAGATTGTCAGTATTGCTGCCGATACGAGCCCTTATTCGGAAGACACCATTCCCTCCAATGGACCGGCCCGCTATGTGCTGGAACTGAATGCGGGCACGGCGGCAAAACTGGGCTTTGGCCCGGGCGACCTTGTGTCCAGCCCGTCCATGGGCGGAGAATAGGGCAAAAAGCGAAACGGGGCGGGGAGACCGGGCTCTTCTTCTGAATTCCAGTCTGTGGCCTCTTGACCTCAAAGACGAACGCAGTTACATCCGCAAAATCAAACGTTCGGGGTATAGCGCAGCCTGGTAGCGCATCTGGTTTGGGACCAGAGGGTCGCAAGTTCGAATCTTGCTGCCCCGACCATTTTCCTCAAAATTTGACCGGTTTGGCTGACAACTGGCCGCACACGCGCTGCGCTTGTCATGCAGGACGAGGAGAACCGCCCATGCGATCACTGTTCCATCTGGCCTATCATGTTACCGATCTTGACGAGGCACGACAGTTCTATGGAAATGTGCTGGGGTGCCAGGAAGGGCGCAGCACGGACACTTGGGTCGATTTTGACTTTTTCGGCCACCAGATCTCGCTTCATATCGGCAAGCCATTCGAGGTTACCCGCACGGGCAAGGTCGGCGATCACAAGGTAATGATGCCGCATCTGGGAGTGGTCCTGCCGCTGGAAGACTGGGTCACCCTGGCGGACCGGCTGGCACATGCCGGTATTCAGTTCGACATTCCCCCGGTGGTCCGCTTTGAAGGAGAGACGGGCGAGCAGCGCACCATGTTTTTCTTTGATCCAAGTGGCAACCCGATCGAGGTCAAAGGCTTCAGGGATTTTGACGGCGTCTTCGCTGCTTAGGATTCTGCTTCCGGAAAGACAAAGCGGGGGGCTGCACGGGGCAGGCTGGAGCGGTGGCCATGGTTAAAAGGGGTGCCGTTACGGGATTTTATGCAGAAGGCCTGTGCCCTATTCTGGCACGGGCTTCCCTGTTGAGCGGCGCTGGCCTGGTCAGGTTGCTGCGTCCCATAGCCCAGCGCGCCATGTAAATAGCTGGAAAACAAACGGAAAATATGCTGAGCGCCATTAAGCATAAACTGGCCATATCTTTGCACATACCGGCTCCAGAGCCAAAATTTGAGGAGTGTGCATATGTTTTTCAGTGCAAAGCTTTTTCCGGCCGGATCGATTTCGGAAGCCCCTTCGGTCAGCACAGTTCAGGACGTTTTTCTGTTTGATCTTGATGCGGTCGCGAAGGGTACATGTGGCCCGGTGGACAATGAATTTGCAGCCTATTTGCGGGACTTTGCCACCAGCCGTCCGAGCTATTTGCTCACCAGCGTGAATTACAACGACCTGATGAGCCGGGTCCCGTCCAGTGTCAGGCGGGCTTTTCAGGGTATTTTTGCCTCTTGCGGCGCGGAACTTTGGGCCGGAGACGACTTGCTCGAGTGCCGGAAGCACACCTTTTCAGACGACCTTTATGAGTATCTGGTCAAGACGCTGCGCAACAGCCGTTATCAAGCGAAACTGGCCCCCATGATTGAAAACGGGCCCGCTACTTTGCGGATCTGCCTGGCTGGAACCCGGGCACCCTTGAGTGCCTTGAAAGCCTATGCGGACTGGGAGGAGAAGGAGCTGGAGCTTCCGGTCATCATTGGGGAGCTGGAAGCCAATTTCCCGGATCACCGCATTTGCCAGGACACGCGGACCAGTTTTCTAATCATGGCAGAGGCGTTTTCAACGGCGGCTCTCCGGGACCGGATCAAGGACAGGCATGGGCGCACGCGGGTGATTGCCTATTTGACCCGCCGGGCGGCTGAGGGCTTTGCCGGACCTTTCTGCGAGGCCCTTTTTGAGGAGGATCTTGTTTCTGAGGTGGGCGGTCCGAGCGATCTTAGTCAGCTTTTGAGCTACGACCTGCGCAGGGACAGCAGCAGCCTCATGTCGCCTGCTGCCGGTCCCGTCCGGCTTCGGTGACTTGCGCACCAGGCAGCGGCTCGTCAAATGGGCCGGTTCAAATCAGTCAGGCGCACCGCTTGAAATTGACGCGTGCCAAAAGGATCAAAGACCGGAGGGACTACCGGTCAAAAGCCTGGAGGAGAAGCGACATGACATTGAGAAATTCGTCCTGCCGACCATGGGGCAGGTCGTCCACTTTGGCGACGCCATAGTCGAGAGTCAGAATCATGTCCCACATTTCGGTGAGATTGGCCGCATCGACGGCCGATTTCAGCTTGCGCGGAGACAGCGTATCAGGTGTTGCCGCCATGGTGCCGGAGCCCGGACTGGCATGTTCGGGCAGGTAGGGCCCGAACTTCTTATGAATGTTGTGATGCATGCGTCCTGCTCAGTAAAGTCTGGTTATAAAATAATGTGTCGGCGCCAAATGCCGGCATCAAAACGAAGCAATTGCACGAACCGGAAAGGTCCCGCCCAATCGAGCCGCGCTCTCGCTAAAGTGGCTAACTAGCACACTGCACAGTTAAATGCCATCTCGATAGTTTATCTATTGTTGCAACTCTAAATATTAATCAGGCGGTTTTAGGACGTAAGATTTGAATTGGGTTTCATACTTTTCTGTCAGAAAACTATCACACCTTGATTTGCCATCTGATTCAACGGGAAAGGCGCAGACCTGGGGCTACCGGTTTCTACGACCCTGGGCATGCGGGAACCTCTTGCCTCCAAGAACGGAGTTGACTTCGCATGCAAAGGCGGGAAAAAGCAAAGGATGGGCCGAGAGGCCCAATGCTCTGTTGAAAGGCAGCGAAATGGTTGCGCGCATTTACCGACCGGCGAAGACCGCCATGCAATCCGGCAAGGCCAAGACCCAGCGCTGGGTTCTGGATTATGAGCCGGAAACGGCCAAATCCGTTGAACCGTTGATGGGCTATACGTCCTCTTCGGATATGAAACAGCAGGTCAGGCTGTCTTTCGACACGCAGGAAGAGGCTGTGGCCTATGCCAAACGCCATGGCATTGCCCACCGGGTGGAAAAAGCCCATGAGCGCAAGGTCAAGGGTACGGCCTATGCGGATAATTTCAAGTTCAACCGGGTCGCTCCCTGGACCCACTAAGAATTGACCCGATAGCGTGTCATGAAGCAAAAATCCGGATTTGTCTGTTGAAACTGGCGCAAACGGATCGACAGGCCGGGTAAAACCGATTTTAAGGGTCACAGTCGGCCTGAAGGCAGAGTACTTAGAGATCAGGCCCCGTAGCTCAGCTGGATAGAGCACTCGCCTTCTAAGCGAATGGTCGCAGGTTCGAATCCTGCCGGGGTCGCCACTCTCTTAATGGTCCATTCTCGTCACATGGTTTACATTTGATACCGGAGACATGGGTTACAACCTCGTGCCGCACGGGGGGCGCGCCTCGTCTGCCCCGAATGGACGTCCGGCGGCGGCGTTAGGCAACGCAGGTCTGTGTCTGGGACGTTTTCGGCAGCATGGTTCTCGCACGCGGAGTGAGTGCGGTGGTCAGCTCCGTTAATGTGATTGAGGGGCGTAAAACGTTCGGTAAATTAGAGCGTGAGCGCGCACTGCAATATGCGCGCACACCTTTGGGCGGACCTGCAGATCAAGACGCTGCCCGTTCCCGCATGGGCACGAAATATGCGCCGATGCGGTGCGTCTTGTCTGTGCCGGTCAGTGCGCCGGTATCAGGACTTGCGCTGTTCCGCGCCTGCCTGGCCAACCATGAGCGGTGTGATCTTGGTCTTCAGGATCATGTCCAGTTCTTCCGAACCGTCTTCAAGAGACTGAAGCGCCATATCGAGGCAGTAAGAACAGAAGGTGCGGCCATCTTTGTCGGCTTCCTTCTTCGTATACCGAATCATGCGTTTGATTGCTTCGACCGCTGGTTCCTGTTCGGCGGCCGAACGATCCGCTTTGTTGACTGTCTTTGACATGACACTACCCACCAATATTCGATTTGCTGTTTGCAGCGCGGCTGCTGTAACCATCCAAAAGTAGCATGCTGTTGCAGCGTGACAAGAGCGTGATAAGGTGCTGTTGTACATAGTAGTTGTGTGGCATTGGAAGCAGCGCTGTCAAGCACCCTTGCACATGCGGCCAAAAACGGGGAGTCAATGGCAAACGCGTCCTGCCTTGCATGTCTTGGGCGTCCTTTGCTTCTTGATAAGCGAGGAGAGCCCGTTCCGGTAAAAACTCGTAAGGCCTTGGCTATTATGGGGTATCTGAGCCGGATTAGCGGCATGACCGCGCACCGGGAGGTCCTTGCAGACCTTCTGTGGAGCAATGCTGAACGGACTAAGGCAATGCAGTCGCTGCGGCAGGCGCTGCGCCAGTTGAAAAGTGCCGAAGAGCAGGCCGGTTTCGATGTGATTCAAACCTCCGCAGGGCACGTCAAACTGAATGCCGAAGAGTTTTCCTCAGATTTAACGCAGCTCCTCAAACTGCTTGAGCGGGGGCGGGCTGAAGACTTCCGGAAGGCCGAAGATCTGTGGCGGGGGGAGTTCCTCACCGGATTTGAGGAAATTGATCCGGAGTTTTCAGACTGGCTGCATATCGAGCGTGAACGGGTGCGCTCGGAAGTCATGACGGCGGCCTTCAAGCACCTCAATCAGATCTCCACGACGGATGGCGGTGTTCAGGTGGAAGCGGGTGGCCGGTTTTTGCTCAAGCTGGACCCTGCGCTTGAATCGGCCCACAGGGTGCTCATCAGATTGTATCTGAAACTTGGACAGCGGGACCGGGCGGAGCAGCAGCTCAAGACCTGCGAACGGGAGATGAAACTGCATCTGGATGCAGCGCCCGACAGGGAGACCCGGGCGCTGCTGGCCGAGCCGGAGGATGGAAGCTGGCAGGAAAAGGAATTCCGGCGTCCGGGCGAGGTGCAGACCATGCTGACGGCCTTGCCGAATTCGGACACGGTGGTCACCCTCCCGGAAGTCTACGTGGTCTCTGCTTCGCTGGCAAAGTCCAATCTGAACGATGCGATCTATCTGCGCGAGGAGATTGTGTCCGGCCTGTCATCCTTCCGTTCCTTTGACCTTTATCATTCAGAATATTTCGGCGAGGAAAACGCGCCTGATCCAACGCTTGTGGAAGGGCATGAACTGGGCAGTTATCTGCTGCGGTTCCGCCATGATGAGCGCTCGGGCAAGGTTGTCGTACAGTTTGAGGACCGGGCCACGGGCCAGATCGTCTTCAACGAAATTGTCGACCTTGCTTTCTGGAACGGCATTCTTCCAGCTGCGAGCCATATCGTCAGCCGGGTCCATACCCATGCGACCGACAAACTCCGTAATCCGGCCAACACATCCGTGTTCGCCCGCTGGTGCCAAGCAGAGGCGCTGTTATGGGATTTTACCCCCCAGTCCGATGAAAAGGCGATGCGCCTTTTGAATGAGCTGGAGCGGACCAACCGGAATTTTTCCCGCACCTATGCGGGCAAGGCTTCGATCATCATGAAGCAGGCCCTGCATTTTCCGCTGCATGATCGCACAACCGCGGACGGGATGAGCGATCTTTTGGATCTTGCCGAACAGGCCATCGTTCTGGATCCCTGGCAAGCGGTGAACCAGCGGGTCTACGGCTGGGCCCTGATCCTATCCAATATGCCCCAGGAAGCGCGGCGTGCCTTTCAAAATGCGGGCCGGTTAAGCTCGTCTGATCCGTCCAATCTCATGTCGGTTGCCGAAGGGCTGGCCTTTTCGGGGGATGTGGACGAGGCCCGGTTGACTGCGGACAAGGCCTTCAACCTGTTCGCGTTTGTTCCTCGCGTCTTTTATGAATATCTGGCCAATATCTACTTTGCGTCGGAAGACTATGAAGGGGCGATCACGCATATCGAACGCGGGGCTGGCGTCAGCATCGGCGGATTGACCACCCGGATAGCCGCCCTGTTATGCGCCGGGCGCCATGAAGAGGCCATCCAAACGCTGCAGCGATTTGGTGAGCATCGGATTTCTTTGCTGAGACAGTCGCCTGGAGACCTGCATGACCCGAATGACTGGCGCCAGCGGGTGAACTTCTTTCAGGACAAGCGAATTCGTGCCAATTTCGATAAGGGCGCGGAGATGGTCCAAAAGTTTCTTTTGACCGGCGACAGCTCAGTTTAAGCAGGCTTTTGGAAACAGGTCTGACAGCTCAGCCAGATAGTTCGGGTCTTTGCGTGTCAGTTTGTCTTTGTTCAGCTTGAAGGGCAGAGCAACCGTCTTCCGGTCCTTGCTCTCTGACACCACCTGGAAAGTGAGCAGGTCTGTTGTCACCTTTGGCAGTCCGAGCTGTTCCAGAACCCGCTTGGGGTCCTTTTCCAGCTCCGTGCGCACCGTCTCGTCGACAGCCGCTTGCGCAAGCAACCGGCCCAGAGCTTTGATATTGCTTTTGTGATAGGGAAAGCGGGCCATTTGGTTCCGTCCTGCAGAAGGTTAGGCCGCCTGGACCCAAGGGTCCAGGCGGAATGACGGGCGGGAGCGGCTTACTCCGGCAGGTCTTCGTAGAAGCAGCTGCCCAGAGCAGCCAGGCCGAGTTCTTCAAAATAGCTTTCGTCGCCAGCCTGGACGCGGTCGGCATCAACCTGTGCCGGTACAACCAGGTGAACGAGATCAGCTGTGTCAGCAAGGATGTCGACATCGGCTTTTGCACCAACGGAGGTCAGAACCTGCGAAGGGTTGTCGATGAGATCCTGACGGGCAGAGGCGTTCTGGATAATGTCACCAAGTTTAGCACCGATTTCCATTTCGGTCTTAGAGTTCGTTTTAGCGTGCATAACAAGCCTCGTGTAGTGAAAGTTGTACAGTTGATTGGCGCGTGGTTGGATGGTCACTAGGCCAAAAAGAAAAGTGTTCTTGGTAAAGTAAAAACTTTCTGTGGGTAAGCGTTTACTTTGATTTGAACCTTTTCGTGTTAAATAGTGAACTAGCAAAAAAAATTGCTCAATAGAGGAAAACTAGAAAGTCAACTGTTGCAATTGTTGCGCGAAAACTAGTAATTTCGAACTGATTTGCCGGCGTTTTTAGGGTGACTCAAGGCCAAGCGCGAAGTGGGGCAGGGTGCGTATAAACGGGTCTTTACAAGACAAGATTGTAGGCGATCTCTGTGCTCTCGGACTTCTGTCCCAAAGTCAGGAGAACGACCCAGGTGAACTCACACTTTTGTGCGAAGATTTGCGCCTCTTTCTGCCGTTTATATCCAAATTTGAGTTCCGCCTTGTTCCGCTCGAGCGGCGCGGGTGTCCTATTCAGTTTTGCACCGGTTTGATCCAGCCTCCTGCAGACGGCGCAGCCAGTCCGGGCGGCTTGTACCGTCCTATCCCAGCCGGAGGCCAGGGGACCACACTAAAGAAAGCATCTTTAAGTTGTATAGGAGAACTTGCTGAGAGAGTGAGTCTTTGTTCTCAAGGGGCTGGAGATACCAGGGTAAAGATCACATCTCAAAAACAATCACTGGTAGAAATTGGACGTTTGCTTGGCTTTAGCAAGCAGCAGTGGAAAGCGCGTCTGGCGGTGGAGGGCGAGGCTGCTGAGAATGCGACCGCTGGGGTGTCCGACGATGCTGTAATGACCTTAAGGCAAGTAGAGGTCGTTCGTCTTGGAGGGGGTGAGCGAAAGCTGCTTCCAGCTATCGCGTTTTTGTTCGGTGAAGCGACTTCCGATGGGGCGGTGGGGCAGGGACTTGCCTCATCTGTCGGGTGTGCGGTTTGGCAGGATGTGCAGGGCGCTCAGGAGCGCGCTCTTCTGGAACTTGTGGAGCGGGATGCCGTGGCTCAGGCGTGGTACAACCGCCTGGGGATAACTAGGTTGCATTTTACTCAAATTCGACCGGTTTTGCCCAAAATGCTTGTCGAATTTCTCGATGAACAACCACGGTCCTGGGGTGTCTATCATGTCGATACGGATTTACCGGTTCATGTGGTGTTTGCGGTCTCTTACGGCGACGGTGGATATCAGGCAGCTTTTGGAGCATCAGCGGGCTGGAACCTTGAATCTGCGTGTTTTTCGGCAGTGTCTGAGCTGCTCCAATCTGAAAATTCCCTGTCATTGATGGAACAGGCCTATCGCAGACAGGAGGCTGAAACTGGCCGGTCCGGTCCACTGCCAACGCATCTTGCCTATGCCCGTACATCCTCGATTTTGGAGGATTTACCCCTGAAACGGGTCCCGCAAGCGGACCCGAAGGGGCTGGCAGATGAATTTTGCTACAACCAGCTTTTACAGGCCTGCCAGGAAAAGGGCATGGAAATCTGGGAATTCGAGGCCACCCGGTCCGATCTGAACATTCCGTGCATTAAGCTTCTGTCGAAGGATCTTTGCAGCTGGGAGCCCCGCTTCGGCAAGGAGCGGCTCTACCAGGGGGTTGTCGACAGGGGGCTTCGTAAGACACCTGGAACCGAAGCGGAATTCGCCGCGCGGCCGTTTCCCTTTTGAGCTGCTTCCCTTTGGGACCCATTTGAAACCGGGAGTGGGCGAGCATTGGTGACACTTGCGGCAGCTCTGGAATGACATGTCCTGAGATTGACAGGGGCCTGCGCGGGAGATATTAAAACATGACTCTTGCACTCAACAATTGAGGGCGGGTGTCCGGATGGCGATTGGGTCGTCCGATCTCTGGAAGAAACTGGGCGGGGATTTCCCGCCCTTTTTTATCTGTCCTTTTGCCTGAGATCCGGGCGCCCGTCTGCGACTGGCCGGGACAGGGTCATAACCCAAAAATTGCGCCATTTGCCTGTGTTGCGATTGGTTCTTGCGATGCCGACCCGGGTGACATAGGGATTGAGCAGATTTTTGTTGTGCCCTTGCGAGCCTTGCCAGCCCCGGAAGGCGGCCGGCAGGTCGGCATAGCCAGCGCCCAGATTCTCCGCTGCCGCGTAATTGGCATATCCGGCCTTGTCGAGCCTTTGGGAAAGGCCGAACGCGCTATGCGCCCAGGTGTCCATGCTATCCCGGCCGGCAATGTGCCGGGCCATCTTCTGGGAAACGGCGTCAAGAGAGGCATCGTGTTGCAGCGGCGGCTGGCCGTTTTGTGCCCGGTAAGCGTTAATCATGGACAGCATCTGAGCTGTGTCAACATTCTGATCCGTCAAGATGGTCCTGTTTTCCAGCTCACCGGATCCGGGCAGGGCGCCGCAGGCAGCAAGGCCCAGAAGGGCGAGCACCACCAGCGCCGCTTTCAAGCTTATACTGTGACCTATGGGGTTCATGAGGGTTCGTCTCCAGGCCAGACTACCCCGTCATCGGCAAAAAAATGAAACGGTCCCGGATAGCGTTCCACATAGGCCATGTGGGTGACCACGCCAGCTTTGTCCGTATGGTAGTGCAGAAAATAGGCAGGCGGTTCAAAGGTGAACAGGGCATCGCCCTTACCGGTCAGATCCAGGTCCACCTGATGCCCGGTGCTCGGCGCCAGCGTCATAACGGTTCCGGCAAAGCTGCTGATGATCGGCCGGTGCAGGTGGCCGCACAAAATCCGCTCCACGTGACTGTAAGGGGTAAGAACCTCAGCCAGAGCCGCCGCATCCTGCAGCCCCATGGCATCCATATGGGCAATCCCGGACAGGGCTGGTGGATGGTGCAGGGCAATCAACGTTGGCTCGGAACTGGCGTTGAGTTCCCTGTCAAGCCAACTGAGCTGCGCCGTGCCAAGTTCTCCGGACGGTTTGCCGGGCAAATGCGAATCGAGCGCAATCAAGCGCAGACCACCAATGGTGGCTGCATAGTGAATTTTTCCGCCAGTGGTCTCGCAGAGACCGGGAAAGTCCCGCATCTCCCGGCGCATGGTGTCGCTGCTGTCGTGGTTGCCCGGGAGCAGATAGACCGGCAGCTCCAGCTGCGCCAGAATTTGCCGGGCCAGGGCATATTCGCGCGGGTCGTCCCGGTCCGTCAGGTCCCCGGTCACAACAACCGCGTCTGCGGCCGGGGTCAGGGCTTTCAGGGAACGGACCGCCCGCTCGGCCATCATGTTGGTGTCGGAAACCCGGTAGCAGGCCAGCCCCCGCGGGCGAAGATGCAAGTCCGTAATCTGCGCGATCAAAGTCATGTGGAAACCTGGTGACTCGGTGTGTAGACAAGGTGAGCGAACGATAGCCAAGTGCTTCAAGAGGGCAAGCTCTTGTTTCCCTTTTTGGAAAGCTCATGTAGGAGAAGCTGCAACGGTGGGGGCTTTTGAGAAGGCACCAGGCGGTTTTGACATTGGAAACGGTGTTTATGGCAAATGAGAGCGGCAGCCCGGATGGGCAGGGACTGAACCGGACAGGGGCCGGCGGGACAAGCGGGCCCGCCGATGTTGATCTGGCTGAGGAGGCTGTGCCGGTGTCTCCAGACCGCTCGAATGGCATAGAGACAGGCTCTGAAAAACATCCATTCCCGAAACCTTTCTGGTTGAAATTGACCGGGCATGACATCACGGCCCCGTTCATACTGCTCTTTCTTGCGCTGGTCCTGTTCGTTCCGGGGCAATGGACTGTGCCGCCTCTGGACCGGGATGAACCCCGTTTTACCCAGGCGACCAAGCAGATGCTGGAACGCGGGGACTACATTGACATAAGGTTCCAGGACCAGCCCCGCCACAAGAAGCCGGTTGGCATCTATTGGCTTCAGGCGGGCGCCGTGAAGCTGACCGGCCTTGGGCCCGACGCTCCGCTCTGGACGTACCGTTTGCCGTCTTTGCTCGGGGCTGTGCTCAGTGTGCTTGCAGCCTTCTGGATGGCGCGGGCGTTTTTGGGGCCTGCTGGGGCGCTTATCGTGGGCATGTTCGTTGCGCTGGCGATTATTGTCGGGGTGGAGGCGCGCCTTGCAAAAACAGATGCGGTTCTGCTTGCGACGGTTCTGATCGCGCAAGGGGCCCTGGCTCGGATCTGGTTGAAGGACCCGGGAAAACGATTATGGGGTCTCAGCCTTGTCTTTTGGACAGCGCTTGCCGGCAGCGTTCTCATCAAGGGGCCGGTTGGCCCGATGGTCGTCGGTCTGACGGTGGTGGCCCTGATCGCCCTGACGCGGAAAGCGAAATGGTTCAAGGCCGCCTCACCGCTGCTCGGACTGGTTTGGTTCCTGCTTCTTGTCTCCCCCTGGTTCGTCGCCATCTGGATTGCGACGGACGGGACCTTCTTTACCGAGGCCATCGGCAAGGATCTTCTTGGCAAGGTGGGCCAAGGCCAGGAAGGACATGGCGCGCCACCGCTGACACATCTGGTGGCCATGCTCGGTGTGTTCTGGCCGCTCCCTGCCTTTTTCGTCCTGTCGCTGCCGCTGGTCTGGAAAGAGCGGGCCAGCCCTCTGGTTGTCTTTTCCCTTTGCTGGTTCGTGCCCAGTTGGGTTGTCTTCGAGCTGGTGGCAACAAAATTGCCGCACTATACCATGCCGCTCCTGCCTGCGCTGGCGCTGCCGGTGGCCGCCGCCCTGCTGGAGGGAGCTGGGGAGAGCGCCAAAAGATGGGCGCGGATCCTGGCTGCGGTCCTCCTGGCACTGCCCCCTGTTGGCCTTGCGGCTGCGGCCTTTGCCGGACCGTTTGTGTTGAAGACCTGGCCATCGCCTCCGGGCGTGGTGCTGGTGGGTATTGGGGCCGGATTCGCGCTGGCTGCCGCGTCCCGTCTCCTGCGTGGGCCCGCGCTCAAGGCGCTGCCGTCGGCGGCCCTGTGCGGGATCAGCGTGGCCATCGGTGTCTGGGGATTTGTTGGCCCGGCCCTGACCCCGATCTGGGTCAGCCCCAGACTTGTGGCCGCTCTTGATGAGATCCCTGGATGCGGCGAAAAATCCGCGCGGCAGGTCGTGACCGCCGGGTTCCACGAACCGAGTTTTATTTTCCTGGAAGGGACCGGAACGAAGATTATTTCACCGAAAGGGGCGGCAGACTTCCTGGCGGAGCCGGAGGCGGGGCAGACGCATTCCTGCCGGGTTGCCGTCATAGAAAGCCGGGATGAAGCGGCGTTTTTGGCTGCTGCAAAGGAGAATGGTCTTGTGCCCGTGGTCCGAAAAAGGGTAGACGGCCTGAATATTAATGGTGGAGATGACCTCGACATCGCGCTTTACCAAACGGCCGCAGCGGGAACCACGGGTGCACAAAACGGAAATGACAAGCAGCAATAGCGGTACAGGCCGGATTCTGGCGCGGATGCGCGGGAATGTCCGCCGGGCCGGGATGCTTTTTTCCGGCCGCAGGGACCGGGTCCGACACAATCTGGATCCGCTGCCTCCGGGGCAAAGACCGCAGGACATCCTGGCCATCCTGCTCCTGACGGTAGGGGTGGCCGTTGTTGTGTTTGATGTGCCGACCTATCCCTGGCTCCGGTCCTTGCCCAATGAATATCGCAACGCCTTCCGCGCTTTCACCGATTTTGGCAAGGCAGACTGGATTCTGATCTCGACTGGCCTCGTGTGCCTGTTTCTTTTGGCGCAGGATGCAAGCCGGTTCGCGTTCCGTCTGCGCATGGCGGTCGGCTCTGTCTTCACCTATGCGGCCTTTATCTTCTATTCAGTCGCTGCAACCGGATTGTTGGCGATCGCCTTCAAATGGTCCCTTGGCCGGGCCCGGCCGAAGCTCTATGAGCAAGTCGGTCCGGTCCGCTTCGACTTTCTGGCTTTTGATGGCACCTATACCAGCTTTCCGTCGGGACATTCGACCACGGTTGCAGCCCTTGCCACTGCGCTGGCCTTTATCTTTCCCGCCTATCGCTGGCTGATCATTGTGGCCGGGTTCTGGCTCGCGTTCAGCCGTGTCATGGTCGGCGCCCATTACCCCAGTGATGTGATTGCCGGAACCCTGCTCGGGATGACCTTCACTTTCTTCACAGTCCGCGCCATGGCCAGCCGCCGGATCGGATTTCATCTCAATGCCTCTGGCAAGATCGAGCCGAACATGAATGCGCGCTCTGCCAAGGCATGTGGCCGCAGAGCGTGGCAGGTGCTGCGTGGCCAGCGCGGCTTGACGCGGGTCTCGAACGAAACCGCGCCTGCGGATGAAACGGAACGGACAGTTTCATGACACAAAGCTATCTTGAAGGTCTTGCGGCCAGCAAGGGAACCCTGGCCGTGACGGTTGTCGTTCCGGCAAAGGATGAGGCACAGAACCTGCCCATTTTGCTGGACGAGATCGAAACGGCCCTCTCGGGCCGGACGTTTGAGGTGATCGTTGTGGATGACGGTTCTTCCGACGGGACCGATATCGTGCTTCAGGATTACGCGGCCACCCATGACTGGCTGCGCCCGGTGCGCCACGAAAGCTCCTGCGGGCAAAGCTGTGCCGTGCGGACCGGCGTGCAGCATGCGCGCGGGGACGTGGTTGCCACCATTGACGGCGATGGCGAAAACAATCCGGCTTATATCCCGCAGCTGCTCGATGCGCTGCAGGCAGCGGGGCCTGACATCGCGCTTGCGGCCGGGCAGCGGCTGGGGCGCAAGGCGAGCCTGGCCAAGCGGTATGCGTCGAAATTTGCGAACAAGATCCGAGGCGCGATCTTGAAGGACAAGACCCGTGACAGCGGCTGTGGTCTGAAGGCTCTGCGCCGGGAAGTCTTTCTGCAGTTGCCCTATTTCGACAGCTGGCACCGCTTCCTGCCTGCCCTCGTGATCCGCGAAGGCTTTGATGTGGTCCATATCGATGTTCAGGATCGCCAACGCCGTCATGGAACCTCGAAATACGGCATTTTTGACCGGGCCCTCGTTGGCATACTGGATCTGGTGGGGGTCTGGTGGCTGCGGCGCCGCAGAAAAAAGAGACCGTCCGTGCGGCCGCTTACCTGACTGGCGCTGGACCCGCCTTGATAAGAACAACGGGTGTTAACCCGACTGGACCGAATGGACCTGCCAAATGAGTGCTCTTTACGACTGGCTGCATACCGTCTTTGTTGAACAGTTCGACTTCTGGATCATCCTGGGATTTTTCGCGCAAGGCATGTTCATGATGCGCTTTGTGATCCAGTGGATCGCGTCGGAACGGGTTGGCCGGTCGATTGTGCCGGTGGCGTTCTGGTTCTTTTCCATCGCCGGCGGATCTCTGCTTTTGATCTATGCGATCCAGCGTCAGGACCCGGTCTTTATCGCCGGGCAGGGGCTCGGGCTGGTGATCTATTTCCGGAACTTGTGGCTTATCTTCAAGGAAAAGCGGCAAGATCCAACTATCTGATCCTGCCGCTGTTGAACCTTGCTATGCTTCGCCTGGCCGGGAGGTCCTGTGTCAGCCGAAGGCTTTCTCCAGCGCCTGACGCATGTCGGTGATCAGGTCCTGCGGATCTTCCAGGCCGATATGAAGGCGCACGGACTGAAGGTTATCATCAGGGCGCAACACGGAGCGTGCGCCCTTGAGCTTGACCGGGATCGCAAGGCTTTCGAATCCGCCCCATGAATAGCCAAGGCCAAACAAACACAGGCTGTTCAGAAATTTGGACGCCTGAGCCGCCGATGTGCCATCGGTAAAATCAAACCCGCACAGGCCAGAGGCGCCGGAAAAGTCCCGTTTCCAGATCGCGTGACCGGGATCGGATTCAAGGGCTGGATATCTGAGGCGGCTGATTTGTGGCTGGTCTTTGAGCCAGTTGAGTACGGCGAGGGTGTTTTTCTGGTGCCGCTCCAGCCGGACCGACAGGGTGCGCAACCCACGCAGTCCAAGATATACGTCATCGGGCCCAACATGGCTGCCCATAGCCCCGTGCACGGCGTCAAGGCTTGCCCAGGCCCGCTCACTGGCAGCAATTGTACCCAGCATCACGTCGGAATGACCGACAATATATTTTGTGCCGGCCTGGATGGAGAGATCCACGCCGAGGGCAATTGGCTGGCAGTGCAGGGGGCTTGCCCAGGTGTTGTCCATCAAAACAAGCGCACCGGCTGCATGGGCCGCATCAGATATGGCCGGAATGTCCTGCATCTCAAAGGTGAGGGAGCCTGGAGCCTCGGTAAAGACAGCCTTTGTTTCCGGGCGGAACAGGGATTTGATCTCACCGGCGAGCGCCGGATCATAATAGTCAACTGACACACCACAGCGGCTCAGAACTGTGTCGGCAAAATGCCGTGTTGGATGATACGCCGTATCATTGATCAGGATGTGGTCGCCGGATTTGACGCAGGTCAGGATCGCCAGCGCCACCGCATTCAGTCCCGAATTGGCGAGCTTTACCCCTTTTGCGCCTTCAATCTCCGCCAGCGCCCCTTCCAGGGAATCGGTCGTCGGGTTGCCCCTGCGCGCATAGGTGTAGGTCTGGCCGCCGCTTGCCATGGTCTCCACATCCGGAAACAGTACGGTCGATGCGTGCACGACGGGTGGGTTGACAAAACCGTGGAAGGCGCTTGGGTCACGCCCTGAATGGGTCAATCTGGTGTCAGGTTTCAGGGGGGGCTTCGAATCTGAATTCGGCATGGCAGATCTTAATGGGCTGGTGGTGAAAAGAGGGCCGCAAAAGCCCTGTTGGATGCCATCATCCTAGGCATAGGCATGCGGCCGCAACAAGCGCAATTCACCGGTGCGGTGGTGTTATTTTCGCGGGCAAGTTTTTTTTAAGGTTAATACCTCGAACCGGACGGCTGGATTAGGATGAACTCATTTTAGGCATTGAATGATTTCGATTTAGCCATGTTCGCTATTTGTGCATAGGGCCGTGGCTAAAACCTGCCAGAGGCTCCGAAATTTGACGAGATAGTGACAGCAAGTACTTGACCCGCACAGCCAAATGCCATCGTATGAACATGTTGGGTAGAGCGGGAGATTTCTGGAGGACGCCGCTGCAACAGCTGGCGCTCGTTCGGGAACGGACGTTGAGGATTTCACTCGTTCAGCCACAGCAAAAAAATAAAGTATGGGTAACAAATAAAGGCTGCATATCCATGACTAAAAAAATCCTTCCACTCGTACTCGGCGCTGCAATGGGCGTCGCCGCCTCTTCGGCTGCGAGTGCGACAACCCTGGAAGATGTCAAGGCAAAGGGCTTCATCCAGTGTGGTGTGAGCCAGGGTCTGCCGGGCTTCTCCAATCCGGACGCACAGGGGAACTGGACCGGTCTTGACGTTGACGTCTGCCGCGCCATGGCCGCTGCCGTATTCGGTGATGCGACTGCCGTAAAGTTCACGCCGCTGTCTGCCAAGGAGCGTTTCACCGCGCTGCAGTCCGGTGAAGTGGACGTCCTGTCCCGTAATACCACCTGGACCATGTCCCGGGACACCCAGCTGGGCTTGAACTTCGCTGGCGTCAACTATTATGACGGTCAGGGTTTCATGGTCCGTAAGGACCTGGGTGTGACCTCTGCACTTGAACTGTCCGGCGCTTCTGTCTGCACCAACACCGGCACCACCACCGAGCTGAACGTTGCCGACTATTTCCGCGCCAACAACATGCCCTACGAAATCGTGGCCTTCGAAAAGGCCGATGAGGTTGTGGCTGCATATGACGCTGGCCGTTGCGACGTCTACACCACGGACGCTTCCGGTCTTTATGCCCAGCGCCTGAAGCTGACCAACCCGGGAGACCACATGGTTCTGCCGGAAATTATTTCCAAAGAGCCGCTTGGACCGGTTGTTCGTCAGGGCGACGATGAGTGGTTCAACATTGCGAAATGGACCCTCAATGCGATGATCAACGCTGAAGAGCTCGGCGTTACATCCGAAAACGTTGACAACATGAAGTCTTCCGACAATCCGGCCGTCAAGCGTCTGCTCGGCGTTGAAGGTGCTTACGGTGAAGGCATTGGTCTGTCCAACGACTGGGCGTACAACATCATCAAGAGCGTCGGCAACTACGAAGAATCCTTCAATGCCAATGTCGGTCCGGACACTCCGCTCGGCATTTCCCGCGGTGTGAACTCACTGTGGAGCAATGGTGGTTTCCTCTACGCTCCGCCGATCCGCTAACACCTCTCTTTTGAGGTTCCGGGGTTCCGGCGGCCTTCCGCCGGAACCCTCAACAAAACAAGTCCACGTAATAAGACTGGCGCAAAGCCGGACACACGTGGGGACCAAGCTGCTTCGCGACCGATAGGGGAATTGCGCAAAAGCGCGTAGGGATGAAGCAGTTGTGACGCGAAAGAGGAGAGGCTTCGGGCCGGGCTCTTTCCGTGAACTTGGGCGAGGTTCTATGGCAGTAATGGAGCAGGAATCGGCGGAGGCGCCGGCGCGTGCTTCGTTGGTGAATGATCCCAAAGTGCGCGGCTTTTTTTATCAGGCTCTCCTGATCGCTGCGCTGATTGGCTTTGGGTGGTTTATCGTAACGAACACAATCGCCAATCTGGAAAGGCAGAATATTTCCTCAGGCTGGGGTTTCTTGGACATCACAGCTGGTTTTGGCATCATTCAGTCGCTTATACCGTATTCGGAAACGTCGACTTATGGTCAGGCCCTTCTTGTTGGGGTGCTGAACACAATACTAGTGGCCGCAGTAGGTATTTTCCTTGCGACGATCATTGGATTTGTCGTTGGAATCGCCAGACTATCAAACAATTGGGTCATCAGCAGGATAGCCTACTGTTACGTTGAGCTTGTTAGAAACGTACCGCTGCTGCTTCAGATCTTTTTCTGGTACTTTGCAGTTTTGCGTGCTGTTCCAGGAAAACGTGACAAATGGTCCTTCTTCTTTGACAGTTTCCACCTGAATATTGCCGGTCTGCGCGGACCCAAACCGATTTGGGAGACGGGCTCAGAGTTCATCGGATATGCTCTGATAGTGGGGATCATTGCTTCGTTTGTGGTCTCCAGTTGGGCCCGCAAACGTCAGGAAACAACCGGCCAGCAATTCCCGGTCTTCTGGGCCGGCCTCGGGCTGATTTTGGGCCTGCCTGTGATCACGTATTTCGTGACCGGAATGCCAATGTATCTTGAGTATCCTAACTTCATTGAAACCGGTCCGATTTTACGGCGTGGTTTCGAATTGGGCGTTGGTTTCAATCTCATTCCGGAATTCCTGGCGCTAACGGCCGCGTTGTCGATTTACACGGCGGCGTTTATTGCGGAGATTGTTAGGGCTGGGATTCAGGCTGTCAGCCACGGGCAAACCGAGGCGGCCCATGCGCTCGGACTGCGTCAGGGACCGACACTTCGTCTTGTGATCATCCCCCAGGCAATGCGCGTCATTATTCCTCCTCTCACGAGTCAGTATCTGAACTTAACCAAGAACTCATCTCTGGCAGTTGGCATCGCTTTCCCTGATCTGGTGTCTGTGGGCGGAACGGTGCTGAACCAAACAGGTCAAGCTATTGAGATCATCGCAATCTGGATGGCGGTCTATCTGTCGCTCAGCCTGATCACCTCCGCCTTTATGAACTGGTACAACCAGCGCATGGCGCTCGTGGAAAGATAAGGGGCGCCTAATATGACCAATTCTGAAATGTTTCAGATCCGCACGGAGGAGGCGCCACGTTTACCGGCGCCGGTCTCCACCACCGGTCCGATCGGCTGGATGCGGCAAAACCTGTTCTCGTCCATCGGGAACACTATTCTTACCATGTTTGGGCTGCTGCTTGCCTATTCAATCATCCAGCCATTTGTGCAGTTCGCATTGATCGACGCGGTCTGGACGGGCGATAACCGTGAAGCTTGCCTTCCCCAGGATGGCGGTCATAGTGGTGCTTGTTGGGCTTATGTGGAGGCTTATTTCAAGCAGTTTATTTATGGCCGGTATCCGTCTGACCAGATCTGGCGCGTTGACATTGTGTTTGCATTATTTGCGGCCCTACTGATTCCGCTGGCAATTCCGAGTGCACCGTTCAAGCGCACAAACGCGGTCCTGTTCCTGGGCGTGTTTCCCTTCGTGGCTTTGATCCTGTTAACGGGCGGTCATTTCGATATCGGGTTCTGGACATGGTTCCTGGTCGCGATGATTGCAATTGCCGGGATTGGCTTTGCGCTCCTGCAAATGCTTGTTTTTGGCAACAGCTTTTCAGAGGCAACTCCGACGCTGGCCGGGTTTGTCGGGACCGCTGCTGTCATTGGAGCCGTGCTGTTGGCCTGCTCGGTCGATTTTGGCCTGACGGATGTTGAAACTGCCGTCTGGGGCGGGCTGCTGGTGACGCTGGTGATTGCGGTGACAGGGATTGTTGCGTCGCTGCCGCTGGGAATTGCACTGGCGCTCGGCCGCAGGTCGCAGATGCCGATCATCAAGCTGGTTTCGGTGATCTTCATCGAATTCTGGCGCGGCGTGCCGCTGATCACAGTGTTGTTCATGGCGTCGGTCATGTTGCCGCTGTTCCTTCCAGAAGGTGTAACGTTCGACAAGCTGCTCCGGGTTCTGATCGGTGTAACCCTGTTCTCTGCTGCCTATATGGCGGAAGTGGTGCGCGGTGGGCTTCAGGCCATTCCGAAAGGGCAGTATGAGGGCGCCATGGCGTTGGGGCTGCGCTTCTGGCCGATGATGTATCTCATCATTCTGCCTCAAGCTCTGAAACTTGTGATCCCCGGAATCGTGAACACGTTTATCGGCCTCTTCAAGGATACAACCCTGGTGCTGATTGTCGGTATGTTCGATCTCCTTGGGCAGATCCAGTCTTCCTTCACGGATCCAACTTGGTCGACGCCCAGTCAGGGGCATACCGGCTATCTTTTCGCCGCGATGGTATTCTTTGTCTTCTGCTTTGGCATGTCGCGATACTCCATCTTTATGGAGAAGAAGCTGCACACAGGACACAAACGCTAGCGATGTCGTCCGGAGCGCGCGGGGGAACGCGGCGCGCCGGCTCAAGAAATTTTGGAGTAACACTCATGAGCGAGAATGCAGTCAACGCGGAAAGTCTCTCCGCCGACCGGTCGAAAATGCAGATTTCCGAAACGGATGTCGCTATTGAAATCAAGAGCATGAACAAGTGGTACGGCGATTTTCATGTGCTGCGTGACATCAATCTGAAGGTCATGCGCGGGGAGCGGATCGTGATCTGTGGACCCTCCGGCTCCGGCAAATCGACCATGATCCGCTGCATCAACCGTCTGGAAGAGCACCAGGCCGGTCAGATCATCGTGGACGGGATCGAACTGACCAACGACCTTAAAAAGATTGACGAGATCCGCCGGGAAGTCGGAATGTGCTTCCAGCACTTCAACCTGTTTCCGCATCTGACCATTCTGGAAAACTGCACCCTGGCACCAATCTGGGTGCGGAAGATGCCCAAGAAGGAAGCCGAAGAGATCGCGATGCACTATCTGGAGCGCGTCAAGATCCCCGAGCAGGCCATGAAATATCCGGGGCAGCTTTCCGGTGGCCAGCAGCAGCGTGTGGCGATCGCCCGATCACTGTGCATGAGCCCGAAAATCATGCTGTTCGATGAGCCGACATCGGCGCTCGATCCGGAAATGATCAAGGAAGTGCTGGACGTGATGGTCGGTCTTGCGGAAGAAGGTATGACCATGCTCTGCGTGACGCACGAAATGGGTTTCGCCCGCAAGGTGGCGAACCGGGTGATCTTCATGGATGCAGGGCAGATTGTTGAGCAGAATGAACCGGAAGAGTTCTTCGTCAACCCGCAGCACGAACGCACCAAACTGTTCCTGAGTCAGATTCTACACCACTGAACGGCTGAGTCCCATGCGTTTTGGACGGATAGCCCGCCGCCTTGCTGGCGGGCTCTTCTTTATGGGGCTGGCGGTCATCACGGCTCTGGGCCTTGGGGTGGTGATCCCGTGGCCCTTTTTGCCATCCGCACCTTCCGGTAAGATGGACCAAGAGGCGAAACGGCAGGTCCTGGTGCTCGCCAACCCGATTCATACCGATATTGCGCTGCCTGCAGAGCCTGATGTTCTTGGGGCGTTGTCTTTTGTATCCGAAGCGGGACTTGACCTGGAATTTCCGGGTGTGCAATGGGTCATTGTCGGCTGGGGAAGCCGCTCCTTTTATATCGGGACACCGTCCTGGGCGGACCTGAAGCCGGGACCGGTACTGCGGGCTCTCACTTGGGATGCCTCCGTGATGCATGTGCGCCGGGCCGGACCGATTTCAACGGACCATGAGGACGTTCTGGTACTTGATCTTTCAAGGGCCGAATTCGACTCGTTGCTTTTGGGCATTACCGAAAGCTTTCAGAGGGAGGACCGTCAGCTGCCGGCGGCGATTGCCGGTGCCAGCTATGATGATCACGACCTCTTCTTTCCGGCGCAGGGCGGGTTCAATGCCCTGATGGGATGCAATACCTGGACAGCGCGCATGTTGAGGCGCGCGGGTCTGCAAACCGGGATATGGACCCCTTTGCCCTGGTCGTTGGACTGGTCGCTCCATCTGCACAACCGTCTTGGCCGGCCCGTGTCCTAGCCGGCCGTAAGGGCTGTCATTTGAAGCGTGTGCAGGCGTCCCAATGTTGAAAAAGGGGGGGCGAAAGCGTGTGGAATCGCCAGAAAAGCCGTCAAACACATAGTTTGAACGCATGAATTTAAACTGATTGCGAATATTGCCGGTGGCCAACGGGACGATGCCCTCAAAAGGTGTGTCGATATTATCAATACAGCTAGCGGTTTAGAATTTGTTTATTGGCATCAGGTGACGTATTGGCAGTTCTTATGGGGGAATTGTCATGCGCGAACCGGACCATGACTTCGTTACACGGCTGAGATTCGCCGAGATAGACACAGAGACGATTGAGGGGCTGCGCCAGCTTTGGCCGGTGGTGCTGCCTGCGCTGGATCATGTTCTGGAGGCATTTTACACCCACTTGAAGAGCGTCGACAGTCTGTCGCACATGGTAGGCGACATGCAGCCAAGGCTCGTGTTTGCGCAAAGGGCCCATTGGGAAAAACTGTTCAATAGCGGCTTTGATGCTGACTACCGCGAGAGCATCAACCGGATTGGGCATGTGCATTGCCGGATCGGTCTTGAGCCCCGGTGGTATATTGCCGGGTACCAATTTGTGCTGGCGCGGCTCCATGCTCATATTGTTTCCAAATACCGGCATTCCTTCAAGGATTTGAGCGGGTTGCTCTCTCACCTGACCGCCGCTGTCTTCTTTGACATGGACCTGGCCATCTCCACCTATGAAGAACGGCTTCTGGAAGAGCGGGAAGAACAGACCCGGCAGCTAAACCTTGCAATCGAAGACTTTCAAAGCAAGGTTCAGACACCGCTTCAGGATGCGGATGAAGGCGCCAGTGCGGTCAACCGGGAAGCGGCACAATTGTCCGATGTCTCGCGAACGGCCAAGTCGGAAGTGGATGTGGCCGGTGGCATTTCCAAGGAATCGAGCCTGAATGTTCAGACCGTGGCGTCGGCCACGGAGGAATTGTTCAGTTCCATTCAGGAAATCTCCAAACAGATCGCCGGAGCGTCCCAAATTGCAAGTCAGGCCGCAGGCAGTGCAGAAGATTCGACTGCTCAGGTGGCAAGTCTTTCGGGGTCCGCCCAGAAGATCGGCGATGTGGTCGGGCTCATTCAGGCAATTGCGGAACAAACCAATCTTCTGGCACTTAACGCAACCATCGAGGCAGCCCGCGCTGGTGACGCGGGACGGGGCTTTGCGGTGGTTGCGAGTGAGGTCAAGACACTTGCCGAACAGACCGCAAAAGCGACAGAGGAAATCAGTGAGCAGGTCTCGGAAATTCAGGATTCCACCGGCGCTGCAGTCGGCTCCATCCGTACGATCGCCGAAGTGGTGAAACAACTCGATGAAATGACCGGGTCGATTGCTGCTGCGGTTGAAGAGCAGGGCGCTGCGACCCAGGAGATTTCAGAAAGCGTGCAGAAAGTTGCAGACGGGGCCCATACGCTGGACGAGAACATCACCGGCGTTGGCCAGGCCATTGAGGCAACGGATACAGCGGCCGGCAATTTTTCGGCCGCTGCGCGCCAATTGAATGCCAGCGCCAAGACGATCTCCGAGGAAATCAGGACCTTCTTTGACATCCTGCAGAAAACGGCCTGACGGGGTTCTTTCGCCTTTGGACGCGCGGTCCTTAGGGACGCCCCTGTTCGATGTCTGTGTCCTCGCGGCTGCCCCATTCGGACCAGGAGCCGTCATAAAGCGCAAGGTCGCGAACCCCGAGCAGTGTCAGCCCCAGCGTGAGGATGGCCGCTGTAACGCCTGAGCCGCATGTTGTGGTGATTGGTTTGCTGAGGTCGATCCCGGCTCCCTGGAAAGCGGCCTCAAGACATGAACCGGTCTTGAACGTGCCGTCTTCGGAAATCAGCTGCGTAAATGGAAGGTTGAAGGCTGACGGCATATGGCCGCCGCGCAGACCCTCCCGGGGCTCCGGGGCGATACCTGCAAACCGGTCTGCGGATCTTGCGTCCAGAACCTGCCGCACGCCGGAGCGGATGTCGGCTGTCATCTGCGCCAGATCGGCGACGGCCGCATGGTTGAGCCGGGAGGCGAAATGGGTCGGGGTCCGGCGCGGCGCGTCGTCCTCGACAGGCTGGTCCTCTGCCTGCCATTTTGGAAAGCCGCCATCCAGCACATGGACATGGTCTGCGCCCATTGTGCGCAAGGTCCACCAAACCCGGGGGGCGGAATAGAACCCGAAATCGTCATAGACAACAATTGTCTGGCTGTTGCCGATGCCAAGTTTGCGCATTGCGGAGGAGAACACATGCGGCGCAGGCAGCATATGCGGCAGGTCCGAGGTTGTGTCGCATATGTCATTGATGTCGAAATGGACAGCTCCGGGAATATGGGCCCGGGGATAGACGGGCAGCGCGTCCGGCTGGTGGACCGGCGGCATCCATGCATTCACGACCACAACATCTGGTGACTCCAGATGGTCTGCGAGCCACTGGGTGCTGACGAGAGGATTGTCCGGCATTCTTGCTCCTGTTGTTCAGCCCCATTATAAGAGCCTCTATGGACGGCTGCGACCCGTAAAATTGCGATTGGGAGAATTGAGCTGGAGGCCCGAGCGCGTCTTCTGTCAGCTTTCGTCGAAAAGGCCCTTGGACTTGTGCCAGTCCTCAATGCTCCGGTCAGGATAGCGCGGGAAATGGACGTGTCCGGGGCCCTGTGGAACAGGGACCCAGTCCGGTTTGAAGTCCAGCATGATATGGACCGTTTCGGGTGGCGTGGGAAGCGCTGTGTCCATGGTGCCCGCATGGGGATGAACGAGCTCCGGCCAGCGCGGGTCCCAGAGCCACAAATGTGCGCCACAGGTCCTGCAAAAATGCCGCTCCGCCGGGCTGGGTGTGCCGTCAATAACAGCATGATAGACCGCTTTGGCGCCTGCGCCCCGGACGTTCAGGCTTCCGGCTTCACCCATGAGATTGATTGCAAAGCCTCCGCTGCCACCAACCTTGCGGCAGATGGAACAGTAGCAGCGCATAAAAGGGTATGGGGTCCTGCTGTTCACTTCAAAGACGACAGATTTGCAATGGCAGCTGCCTTCAAGCCTCATGAGAGCCTCCCTGGTTCTTTCACTCCGCCAGTTTGATCCGGACGCGCCGGTTCTGTTTGCCCTTTTTCTCGATCTTGCCGAGGGACAGGGTTCCGATCTCCGATGTTCTGGCCACGTGGGTGCCGCCGCAAGGCTGAAGGTCAATATCGGCACCGATCCGGACCAGCCGGACCCGGCCGGAGCCGCGTGGCGGTTTGACCGACATGGTCTTGACGAGACCGGGATTGGCATCCAGCTCTGCGTCGGTAATCCACTCGGTGGTGACCTCGTGGTCGCCGCTGCTCAGCGCCGTGAGCTTTTCCAGAAGCGCCTCCTTGTCGACTGGCGTATCACCCATATCAAAATCTAGACGGCCTTCCAGCTCCCCAATCTGCCCGCCTGTGACCGGAAAAGGGAGCGCGACCGATAGAAGATGCAGGGCGGTGTGGACGCGCATCAGGCGATAGCGCCGGGCCCAGTCAATATGGGCGGTGACGGTGCTGCCGCTGTCCGGAAGGGGCTGGCCCTCTGCCGGGACATGCACAATCCTGGTTCTATCTTCGTCATAAACGGTTGCCGCAATTCCGATATGTTCGCCGTCCGCACCTTCCAGAAAGCCGCAATCCCCCGGCTGCCCGCCGCCGGCCGGGTAGAACACGGTCCTGTCGAGCAGGATGCCGCCGCATTCGTTCACCCCAACAACCTTGGCCTCGCTGGTGCGAAGATAGGCATCGTCTCGAAAAAGAGGAGTGGTCATGAAGGGCTCCTGAAAAGAATCTGAGGGCCTATGCATAGGACATTTTTAGGCCGTTGGGACAGGGGGCACACCCGGCAGCATGGTAATGTGCACGCGCCTGAGCCCGGTTTACAGAATTGGGGAAAGCAGCCGCGCCCCTTGCGCGAAAACCCGGAACCCATAGCTGCGGGAACGGAACGCATCCGGCCAGGTGAGGCGGGCACGTTCAAAATCTTCTGTCAGCATGGTTTCAACGTTGCGGATCATACGCTCGTGGGTGAACCAGAGGGTCAACTCGAAATTGATCTGGAAGGAGCGGTTATCGAAATTCACTGTACCCACCGAGACAAGGTCGTCATCCATCAGCGTGACCTTCTGATGCAGAAAGCCATCGGTATAGCGGTAGACCTTGACGCCGCGTTGTACCAGCGTGTCCTCATAGGCATGGCTGGCCAGCCAGACGGTCCAGTGGTCGCGCTTCTCCGGAAGCAGGATGCGCACATCGACCCCGCGCATGGCAGCTGTTGCCAGAGCGGTCTGCACATCAAGCGAGGGAACCAGATAGGGCGTGGTGATCCAGAGGCGTTTTCTGGCCCGCGCAGCCGCTTCCACAAAGGCGAGCGCACATTCTTCCAGTTCATCCGCAGGGCCGGTTGGCATCACCAGAACGGATTCGTCGCCAGGCATCGGCACCTGGCTGACAGCTGGCAGGGTGATCTGCTCGCCGCTCGCCCACAGCCAGTCCTCAACGAAGGACAGCGCACAGGCAACCGCTGCGGGTCCTGCGACCCGCACATGGGTGTCGCGCCAATGGCCGAACCATTTGTCGCGGCCGATATACTGATCGGCGACATTGTGCCCGCCGACAAAGGCCTGGCTAAAATCGGTGACAACAAGTTTGCGGTGATTGCGGTAGTTGAGCCGCATCGGGCCAAGTAGCCTCAGAAATTTGTGGTTCTCGTTGAACCCGCACACACGTACACCCGCTTCCTTGAGCCGGATAAGGAATGCGTTGGACAGGGAATGGCAGCCGACATCATCATAGAGGAAATAAACCTGCACTCCATCTTGGGCACGGGTGATCAGGGCCTCCGCCATTTCCCGGCCGAGCCTGTCATCGTTTATCGCAAAAAACTGAAAGAAAATATTGTTTTGGGCCTCGGCGATCGCCGTCTTGATGGCACTGAAGGTGGCTTGACCATCAATCAGAAGCTCCGCGCGGTTCCCCGCCAGAAAGGGCACACCAGCGACGCGGGTCAGGACGGGCCAGTCTCTCGTTTCGTCGTGGTCGGTCAGTCCCAGCTCGTCCGCCCGTCGGGCCCGTTCTGCCCGGCCGAGCGTTGCCTGGATCCGGGCATAGTCGGCAAAGGACTTCCAGCCGAAGATGAAGTAGAGCGGGACGGTCAGATAGGGCAGAAAGAAGAGCGACAGCAGCCAGGCGACCGATCCCTGGGAGGTGCGTGAATTCATCACCTCGCGCACGGCGCACAGCGACGCGGTCAGGTACATGACCGCAACGAAGGCGGCCACAAGACCCAGATTGTTGGCCATCACGTCCAGCATTCCGGCATCCGTCACCGCGTCCTGAATCACTGCCTTTGCGTCTGCGCCGTCCAGAACTGCGGAGGGGACTGCCTGTGCCATGGGCTAAACCCTGCTCATTTGCGCGTCAGAGGAGGGGCGCCTGAAGCGAAACCGTCTTTTCCAGCCAAGCCGGGACTGGAAGCCCCTTCGATTTCAGGAAAGCCGGATTGTAGAGCTTGGACTGGGAGCGGGTGCCGTGGTCGCACAGGATGGTGACAATGGTCTTGCCCGGCCCGATCTCCCTGGCAAGCTGCCGGGCCCCGGCAAGGTTGATCGCCGAAGAGCCTCCCAGCAGCAGGCCTTCCTTTTGTGCAAGGTCGAACACAAGCGGCAGGGCGTCTTCATCGGCAATTGTGTAGGCGTAGTCGGCCGTCACATCCTGGACAATCGGCGTGCTGCGGCCGAGGCCAATGCCCTCTGCAATGGAGCCGCCTTCGGAGGCGACGGCTTCCCCGGTGGTGAACAGCGACTGCATGGCGGCGCCGCGCGGGTCTGCACAGCCGATGATCACACCAGGCTTCTGCTCCCGCAGATAGGTTGAGACACCCGCGAGCGTTCCTCCGGAGCCAACGGCGCAGATGAATGCATCCACCTTGCCGCCGGTCTGGTGGAAGATTTCAGGCCCGGTCGTGACATAATGGGCCTTGCGGTTGTCCAGATTGTTCCACTGGTCCGCAAACAGAACCCCGCTTGGCTCGGTCTCCGCGAGGCTTTCCGCCAGACGCCGGGCCACATGCTGATAGTTGTTGGGGTCCTTGAATGGCTTGGCCGGAACTTCCAGAAGCTCTGCACCGCACAGGCGCAGCATGTCCTTTTTCTCCTGGGTCTGGGTTTCCGGAATGACGATGATCGTACGGTAGCCTCGGGCGCTTGCTACCAGGGCAAGGCCGATTCCGGTATTGCCGGCGGTGCCTTCAACGATCACCCCGCCCGGTTTCAGGTCGCCCCGTGCCTCGGCCTCGAGAATCATCTGCCGGGCCGGGCGGTCCTTGACCGATTGGCCCGGGTTCATGAACTCGGCCTTGCCCAAAATCTCGCATCCGGTTTCTTCGGAAAGGGCATTCAGGCGGATCAAGGGCGTGTTGCCGATGGCATCGACAACGGAAGCGGACACAGTCATTTTTCCATCCCGGCTGTTCCGGCTGGAGCCTTCACTCAGCCGGATTTTGTCATTTGGCTCCAAACGCTAAGGGGCATGAACATTCGGATCAAGGACGCAATTTAAGCGTTCGTACGGGGAAAGCCAGAGACCGTCTTCAATTTCAGTCGGATTTTCCGCCAATCCATTGAAAGTGAGCATGGAGTTGTTCTTGAAACCCTCTAGATGAAATTTCAAACATCAATATTTTGGTGTATGACATGATCCGGTGAACGTTGCATGGCGTACCGGCCATAGGACAACGTGGGTTTATAAGGTCGATGAGCGCGGTAATGGAAAAAAACGTGACGGGAATGGACGAGTTGCTGGCCGGTTATGCGGCCGGAACGCTCTCCTATCCTGCACAGGCGCTGGTCGGTGCTCATCTGGAATTGAGCGACCGGAACCGGGGCTATGTGTCGTCGCTTGAGAGCCTGGCAGGCATCGGGTTGAACGATGCTGCTCCGGTCGCGTTCCAAAACCGGGATGACGTGCTGGACGCAATCTTTTCCGGAACCGCTGTCGTTACCAACGACAACACGCCGACACCAGTCAACGAGGCTGATCTTCCCTTGTCCTTGCAGACCATTGTCGGCTCCTCTCTGGAGGGGCTTCCCTGGAAGACGCTTCTTCCGGGAGTGAAGGAATGTAAGTTCGGGGAACTGGACGGCTGCACCAGCAGCCTTCTGTGGGTGCGTGCCGGACGGGCCATGCCTTCTCACACCCACCACGGTACCGAACTGACCCTTGTACTCAAGGGAGGCTTTCAGGATGAAGACGGTCATTTTGTGGCCGGAGATGTCGCCTTCGCTGATGGCGACGTAGACCACAAACCGATTGCCGATGATGGCGAGGACTGCATCTGTTTTGCGGTGACCGCCGGCCGTCTTGAGTTGACCGGCCCCGTTGGCCGCTGGTTCGCGCCTTTTATGCGCTGACAACAAATCCGGTCTCGGGGCGCTTTGCGTAGACTGTAGCAAAGCCCTCAGGAGACGATTTTGCCCCCAAAAAAAGATGTTGCCCGCCCCGGCGATGGTCCGGCCTGGATTACAGGGGCAAGCTCCGGCATTGGCCGCGCACTGGCACTCAAACTGGCTGAAAACGGTTGGACCGTGGCCGCAACCGCCCGTTCCGAAGAGGCCTTGCAGGATCTGGCCGCGCAAAGTGATCCGCTGGCGGGCACAATTTGGGCCTATCCGGGAGATGTGCGGGAAACGGACACGATGGCGCGTCAGTGCCGGCAGATTGCTGAGGATCTGGGGCCCATTGCCCTGCTTGTTGCCAATGCAGGCGTTTATTTGCCCCAGGACGGCCTGAAAGCGGACCCTGAAGCGTTCCGGACAAGTTTTGATGTGAACCTCATGGGCACCGTGAACGTGCTGCTGCCGGCCATTGAGCAGATGAGGCAGGCGGGCAGGGGGCAGATTGGGGTCGTCTCTTCCGTCGCCGGGTATCGCGGACTGCCCACATCTGCAGCCTATGGCGCCTCGAAAGCCGGATTGATCAACATGGTGGAGTCGCTGAAATTCGATCTGGATCGGGCGGGCATCCGGATTCAACTAATCAATCCAGGGTTTGTGGATACGCCTGCGACCCGGTCCAACCCGTTCCCGATGCCCGACATTCTGTCGGCAGACGAAGCGGCCCGGGAGATCGTCAGGGGGCTGAGCCATCCAGCGCAGTTTGAGATTAGCTTTCCCAAGAGCTTCGTCAGGAAGCTCAAAGCCCTGAGCCTGTTGCCCTATTCGGCCTATTTTGCGCTTGTGGCCCGTTCGACCGGTTGGGAGCAGAAGACCAGGTCCGGCCGGGACCTTTAGCGCAAACCGTGTTTCATCGGATTTGGCTTTCATGGCCTGCCATCTGCGATATCACAGAAAAAGACAAACGGTCTGGTTCCAAGTGAAGGCGACATGCGCAAAGGACCAGTGGCTCAAAACCACTGGTCCCTGCCGCTTTCAAGGTGTTTCTGAAGGGGTCAGGACGCCTTCACATAGACCATCTGGCGCACATCGATGTTCCCGGCCCGGAACCCGGCCTCGCAATAGTGCAAATAAAATTCCCAAAGGCGTTTGAACCGGTCATCGAACCCAAGGGGGCTGATTTGCGGCCATGCGTCCCGGAAGCGTTGCCGCCATTCGGCGAGGGTCCGTGCATAGTCCTGACCGAAAATCTTCTGTTCGGTCAGATCAAGACCGAGTGATTTGCCGATATCCGCAAGGCGCCCCGGAGGCGGCAGCATGCCGCCTGGAAAGATATAGCGCTGGATGAAATCGGTGCCGCTGCGGTAGTCTTCGAACATCTTGTCCTGGATCGTGATGATCTGCAGCCCGGCTTTGCCGCCCGGTTTCAGGCAGCGGGACAACTGGCCAAAATAGGTCGCCCAGTATTTTTCGCCGACCGCCTCGAACATTTCGATGGAAGCGATCCTGTCGTAGACACCGCGCTCGTCCCGGTAGTCCTGAAACACAACATCGACCTTCTCGCTCAGCCCGGCCTTGAAGATGCGCTCTCTGGCATAGTCGAACTGTTCGCGCGAGATGGTCAGGGCCCGCACCTTCGCTCCGACGGTCTTGGCAACATGTTCGGCAAAGCCGCCCCAGCCGCAGCCGATCTCCAGCACCGAGTGGTCCGGTCCAATATCTGCCTGCCGCACCAGGGAGGCATATTTTTCTGCCTGAGCCTGTTCCAGATTGTTGGTCCCGTTGCTGTAGATGGCTGAGGAATAGGTCATGGAGGGGTCAAGCCATTCCTTGTAAAAAGCGTTTCCAAGGTCGTAATGGGCGGAAATGTTGCGCTTGGACCCCCGGCGTGTGTTGGAATTCAGCCAGTGGCGCAAGGACAGAAGCAGCCGTGTCAGCGGACGGCCCTGAATGGCCTCAAGGGTGGATTCCTGATTGATGCAGAACACTTCCAGGAACGTGGTCACGTCAGGAGATGACCAGTAGCCGGCCATGAAGGCTTCACCGACACCGACATCGCCGGCCTTCACGACCATGGCAAAAAAACGCCAGTCGTGAATGTTGAGGACACCGCAGGGGCCGGGCTCCCGGCCGTGAATTTCGAAGGCCCGGCCGTCCGGAAAAGAAATCTCCAGAGTGCCGTAGCGGATCTGGAGTGCCAGGCTTGCCGCCATGCGGGCAAGCCGCGGCGTGCCTCTCAGCTCCCTATTCATGTTATCGCGGGTGAGAACGACAGGTTCACTCATCATATAAACCCCTGAAACTTAACGATCGGTCGAAATGGGCAAAGGCCGGTCACGCAACCGGCCGCTGGGTGGGGTTTCGGCCGGACGCGGATGAAAGGGTACACGCTTCAGCCAGATTTTAAAGGCTTCCCAATGGATCGCCGTGATCACCTTCATGGAGAGGAAGGGCACGCGCAGGCAGGCTCTTAGTAAGCTGGCTGTGGTCAACGGGGCGCCGGTTCCCGAAAAGGTGGCCGATAGAAGCGGGCCGTCCTGATCCGTTTCCAGAATGCGCACCCGGACCTCTTGGCCAGGGGGGAGCATGCGGAAATGATAGCGCTGCTCCATGCTGATGAAGGGGGAGACATAGAAGGCCTTTGCCTGGGTCTGGCGCACCCCGGCCGCGCTGTGCTGGCCGGGCAGAATGGGCAGGGCATAGGTGTGAAGTCCGCCAAACGTGTTGCGCACTTCATAGACGATCGCCGTCAACTGATCCTGCGCATCGAACGTGTAATAGACGCTTAAGGGGTTGAAGCCGTAGCCGAGCAACCTCGGATAGGCAAGCAGCAGGATCCGGGCGGGCCTGGCAACAGCCTTGTCCTCCAGCAGCGCCTCCACATGGCCGCGCAGACTGGTGCCGTCGCATGGACCGTGGTCCTTGAGGTGAAAGGACAGAAGGTTGAAGCGGTTGAGCGAAAACAACGGGCTCGTAGCCGCAGCCGCCTGCAGTTGATCCAGGTCCAGAAGCAGGGAAAATACCGAATAGCTGAACCGGTGTTCCTTCGGTTTCATGCGGTGGTGCATGACCTTGCCGGAAAAGAGCGTCGCGGGCCGCCCGGGCGGTGGTCCGTTTTCCGCTCTGGTACTGGCCGTCCTTCGCCTCATTCGGCAGCATCCAGAAAGGAGGTGGTCTCAGCGGACGTTTCCCAGGGCAGGCGGGCCCCCAGGCGTTTGGCAACGGCCAGGCCGGACGAAAGGCCATCTTCGTGGAAGCCATGTCCGGTCCAGGCACCGCAATACCAGGTGTTGTTTACGCCCTGGATGGTTTCGAGCCGGGTCTTTGCGGCGAGCGCCGCGGCATCGAATTGCGGGTGGTCATAGACGAATTTGGCAAATGTCTTTCCGGGCCGAGGGGCTTCAAAGGGGTTAAGCGTGACAAAGACAGGTTTGCTGCGGTCGAAATTCTGCAGCCGGTTCATCCAATAGCTGACAGTCACGTCGCGCGTTTCGCCAGCGTCCCGGTCGGACATGTAGTTCCAGGACGCCCAGGCAATTTTGCGCTTTGGCATCAGAGCGTGATCCCGGTGCAGGAAGACTTCGTTGGGACGGTAGCGGATCGCTGCCAGGATCGCGCGTTCGTCTGCAGACGGATCGCCAAGCATCTTCAGGCTCTGATCCGTATGGCTCGCCATAATGACCTGATCGAAACGGTCGATTGCGCCGCTCTCGTCGCGGATTTCGACATGCCCGTCCTTGCGCAGAACCTCTACCACAGCCTTGCCAAGCCGCATTTTGTCCTTGAACGGCGCGATCAGCTGGGTGACATAGGACCGGCTGCCCCTTGATACGGTGCGCCATGGCGTGCGGTCAAAGGACAGAAGCTGGTGATTTTCGAAGAAAGCCACAAAGCTCTCTGCCGGATAGGCGCGCATCTCGTTGATCGGGGTAGACCAGATGGCTGCCCCCATGGCCAGCAGATAATCATTGATAAAGCCCTGGGAATACTGGTTCTTATCCAGATAACCACCAAGGGTCTCGCCGGTCAGCCGTCCGGAATGGAGGTCGGCGACGGAGTGTTTGTTGAAGCGGAAAATATCGCGCAGCATTTTCAAAAAGCGCGGCGACAGCAGATTTGATTTCTGCGCAAAGACAGATCTCAAGGAGTCGCCGCTCCATTCCAGCCTTCCATTGTCTGCGGACAGGGAAAAGCTCATGTCGCTGACTTCGGTGGCGACGTCAAGATGGCCTAACAGCGCAGTGAAGTTGGGGTAGTTGCGTTCATTATAGACAATAAAACCGGTGTCGACGCTGATTGGCGTGCCGTCATAATCGATGTCGGCGGTCGCACTGTGTCCACCTGGACGATCCCGTTTTTCGTAAAGTACCACATCATGGTCTTGGCTAAGCGCCCAAGCTGCACTGTTTCCGGAAATACCGGAGCCGATGACGGCAATCCGCATGATCAATCCTTTTGTCAGTCTGGTCGGGCTGCGGACACTGCAGCCAGAGGAAACGTCTTGGTATCTGAAGCAGATACGGCTTCAAAAACAGAGCGGATCACGCAGGGCGATGAATTTTATCAATAATTTTAACGCGTCTGGAGAGAGTTGGCTGAAGCAGACCTAGGGCTGGCCGGTGTCGGAACGCCAGGGACAGCCTTGATGAACCTGTCACGCGGTCGTGTGGTTTCTATTAGGCGCCCTGTTGTGGAAAGAGAGCGTTTCAAAGTCAGGATCAAAAAGCAGACAGGTAAAAATGAGCTGGCTAAAAATAACCCGGTCGCGTGGAAACGCGCGCCCGGGTTCAAGCGGATAGACACTTTGAAGAGATCGGCCCCAGTCAGGCTTGCAGCGTATCCACAAGCCAGTTCCAGGCCACGGCGACCTGGCTGCGGGCGGCATCGAAAAAGGCGACAATGCTGTTCCAGACGGCTTGACCAAAATCGGCCACATGAAGCATGGTGCCCCGTTTGGCAGGTTCGTTTTCGGTTTCGATCAACTCAACGGTGGTTGCCTCGCTGCCGTCATTGACCACCCGCCGGGTCACCATGAGAGCGCCTTCTGTGATCAGCCGGGATTCATCTTTCCCCGCAACAACGGTTTCCTGGTCGATCGACCGGACCACAACGGCTCGGCCATCGGGCAAAAGATGGGTCTCGTTGGTATTGACTTCAGAATCGTAGATCACTTCGCCGTAGCTGTCGATAAGCTCAACCCAAACAGCGTTGCGTCCGTTGAGCTCGATCTCGCCGACCCAGATCGTTAATTCGCTTTCCAGCGGATCCGGCTGATCCACGGTGGCCGAAGCGACGGTCACGGCGAGGCTGTCCTCAGGCAACGTAATGGTTTCCTGAGGCAGCTTGTCGGCGGCTGCGCCCGTGGTCAGGGCGAGGATGAGGCCAAGTGCGAAAAGTCCTGCTCTGCTATTCCGTTGCATGTACGCCTCCCAAGGCTAATACAACTTTGTCATTCAACCGCGTTTGGGGCACTTTTTGAAAACGGCTCTTTGAGCTCTTTTTCCAAATGATTTTATGCAGTTACGCTTTTTGTGCCCCAAGGGCGCGGTCACGATTTCGCCATTGTCGCACCACATTCTGGGTTTTGGGTGTAATCAACATCACATTTTTGGGTGATATCAGTTACTTTTTATTAATAAATGTGGCGAGGTGCCGTTGATTCAAGATCAATCACCGCGACGTGACTGAAAATGTGGTGTCAAAAGTACCTAAATAATGGCCAGTTCCGAAAATTGGAAAGCTTTCCTTTAAAACAAGGTCAACTCTACGCCTTTTTTAACTCTCAAACAATCTAAATGGAATCTTAACGTAAATCGCAGGGTCGGGCGCGAAAGGCTCTGCCGCAATCCCTTCCAGCAAGCGCGCTATTCAGATGACCTGGGCAAAGACAATCAGCCTGTCATGTCTTGCGCATTCAGGATGGCACGTAAGGCGCAAAGTGCATCTGCGGAGAGCGTCTTGCGGCCTTCTGAGGACACAAACCCAAGACGCCGGGCGGCGGCACTATCAGGCTCTGGCTCGGCTGGGCCAGCGCAGGAAGCGTGAAGCTCATCGACGCCAGTTGCCTGAAGGATTTTTTGCGCAGTCTTCGAGGTGATGCCGGACCCGGCCATGATGGCGAGGCGCCCCTGCGCCAAGCGCACTGTCTCTGCAAGCGCTTCCAGGCCGTTTTGCGCCTTTAGGGCCTGGCCTGATGTCAAGATCCGCTCGAATCCGAGGCGGACGGCGTCTTCGACACCAGTTTGAAGATCCGGCAAGGTGTCAAACGCCCGGTGCAAGGTTGCGGGCAGGCGGGTGCCGGACAGGATCTTTGACAAAAACCCGTGGTCAAGCCGCCCTGAGGGATCAACGGCGCCGGTCACGATCCCGTCCAGTCCGGCTGCTTCGGCTGTGGCAACATCCCGGATCATCACCGACTTGTCCGCGTCAGAATAAACAAATCCACCGGACCTTGGCCGGATCATCGCATAGACCGGGACGGGCAGCAGGGCAGCCTCTTGCATGAGGCCGGCGCTCGGGGTCAGTCCGCCCTCTGAAAGCGCTGAGCACAGCTCAATGCGGTCGGCGCCCAGAGCCGCTGCGATCTCGGCGCTTTCAAGGGTGTCAACACAGATTTCCAGCGGCACCGGCATCAGGATGAGGTCCCGTCAAAGCGCTGCCGTGCAAAAAGTCCGGCCCCCTGAAGGCCGCCGTTTTCAGCAAACCGCCCTTTGACAACAAGCGGCCGGTCGTAGCTGGCAAGCACCAGATCCCGGGTCTTGCGGTCGATCAGGTCTATTAGCTTGCCGTCATTGGACAGTCCCCCGCTGACCGGAATGATATCCGGGCCGAGCGTGTTGACCAGAATTGACAGGGCCCGGGACAATAGGGTCGTGTATGTGTCCACCGTCCGGGTGGCGGCGGCATCGCATTCATGCCAGGCGGCGGTGATGGCGCGGCTGGAACAGGACTGGCCGCACAAGTCCCCGTGAAGGCGTTCCATGCCCCTGGCTGAGCAGGTGGCATCAACGCAGCCGGTGAGACCGCAGCCACAGGCATAGGCGGTCAGGCCGGCGAAACGACCTCCGGCGGCCGGGTCAATGACGGGGCCGTGGCCCCATTCCCCGGCAATCCCCCCGTATCCGGTCACCAAGTGGCCGTTGACCACGAGCCCGCCGCCGACACCGGAGCCCAGAATAATGCCAAAGACGACTGGTTTGCCGTAGCCGGTCCCGTCAACCGCTTCGGCCAGCGCAAAGGCGTTGGCGTCATTGATGATGGCGACGGGCCGCTTGAGCGCCGTGCGCAGATCCTGCTCAACGGTCCGCTTGTGCAGACACGGAATGTTGGCAACATCGGCTATTCCGGTGCGTGTATCATAGGCACCTGCTAGGGAAATGGCGATGGGGGACGCACCCAGGCCCGCCGCCTCCTCAAGAGCCGTTGCAAAATCGGGCCAACTGTCGCGCGGTGTTGCCCGGCGGCCCTCTTCGCGCACCAGCCCATCCGGATGAAGTGTCCCGTGGCGGATGAAGGACCCGCCAATATCGAAACAGGTGATCATAGCCTGCCTATTTCAACGGAGCCCGGCGGCAAGCCGGACACATTTAGAGTAAGTCGTGTTGGATCGGATTTGTCTTTCGCTGCCTGAAATCAAAGATTTCAACGCAAAAGACAACGCAGTTTGAAATCGGAAGAACGCGACACGATTTAATACCAATATGCAACCAATGAAGCGAAGAGTAAACCCATCCTCCAGTCTGCTTTGGTGGGGCTCGGGGGAGGGGATTGGCCCGCACTGCGCAGGGGGCTTTTAAAGAAAGGGCCTGAGATTGCCGTTATTCAAGATCAGCGCCTGTTCTGCGGCCTCCACATCCAGGCCTTCGCGCAGGATGAGAACGGCGATTTTCACGCGCCCGCCTGCGGCTTCCAGTGCGTTTACGGCAGCTTCCGGCGGGCATCCGGTCAGATCCTGCAGGATTCGGCGGGCCCGCTGGCGGAGCTTTTCATTGTCGGCAACCAGATTAACCATATGCCCGCGCACCGCGTGGCCGAGCCGCAAGGCGACCAGGGTTGAAAGCATGTTAAGCGCCGCCTTTTGCGCGCTGGCAGCCCCAAGCCGGGTGGACCCGGCTATGATTTCCGGTGGCGTTTTCAACAGGATCGGGTGGTCGGCCAGGGTGAGCAGCGGCGTGCCGGGATTGTTGGCAATGCCGATGGTGAGGGTTCCGGCGGAGTGCGCGGCCTGAAATGTTCCGAGCGTATAAGGAGTGGAGCCACTGGCGGAGACGCCGATCAGAATGTCGCCGGACCCGAGGCCGGACCTTTCAAAATCCTCTATACCTGCCTGCTGATTGTCCTCGTGGGTCCCTTGCAGGTGCAGAAGGTTTGCGGCCCCACCGGCAAAAAGGATCGACATTTTCTCGGGTGGAAACCCGAAGGTGCCGGGCAGTTCCAGGCAATCGGCAAGGGCAGTCAGTCCGGCGCTGCCCGCGCCCGCATAGCCGATTCCGCCCTGGGTTTGGGCGACCTGCTGCAAGGCACCGGCTGCTGCCGTGATCTGGGGGATGGCGTCTGCTGCCGCCTTCAAGGCGTCAAATTGCCGGTCCAGCAGAATGGCCAGCACCTCTTCATCGCTTTTGCGGGACAGGCCAATCGATTGCGGATCGCGATCTTCGGTCGTCGGAAGGGGCATGGTCCGGTTACTTAAACGCTCGAAGGCCGTGCCGGACACCGGCAGAGCTATAGTGGAGTGGTCATCTGAAAAGGCCGGTCCCGCCCGGAGCGTGGACAGGGTAGATCCCTTTTATCACTTGATTTTCGGTTTCGATAGAGTTTAAATTGGTATTTGAAAGGTATTATTTTAGCCAGGGCGCTGCCAACTGTGACTGACTTCATTTCCATGTTGGAACAGCGTGATTGGCTGACGGGCGCCAGCGGGCCGCGATATCTGCTGCTTCGGCGGCGCATTCTGCAAGCCATTGATGACGGGGTTCTGAAAGAGAACGAGCCCTTGCCGTCTGAGCGGGACATTGCCGCTCTGACGGAGCTGTCCCGCGTCACCGTGCGCAAGGCGGTGGCTGGGCTGGTGGAGGACCAGGTTGTCGTGCAAAAGCGCGGCAGCGGGTCGTTTGTGGCACCCAAGGTGCAAAAGGTGGAGCAGCGCCTCAGCAGCTTGACGTCTTTCACCGAGGATATGGCCCGGCGGGGACTGGAAGCCAGCAGCGAATGGCTGCAACGGGGGGTGTTTAACGCGTCGCCGGAAGAAATGTTCACGTTGGGCTTGTCCTCCGGAGAGCGGGTTGCGCGCGTCGACCGGCTGCGTAAGGCCGATGGCACCGCGATGGCGATCGAACGGGCGTCCCTGTCGGAAAAGGTGCTGCCACGGCCCGAAGAGGTGACCAGTTCCCTTTATGACGTGTTGAAGCACAAGGGCATGCAACCGGTACGCGCCATTCAGCGCATTTCCGCCCGCAATCTTGAGCCGGTGGATGCCGAGATCTTGGGCGTTCCGGCCGGGTCTGCCGGGCTCAAGATTGAGCGGGTTTCCTACCATGCGTCCGGGCATGTGGTGGAATTCACCCGGTCTGTCTATCGCGGTGATGCCTATGACTTCATCGCCGAACTTCAGATATCGGACGACTGACACTATGGCAGATGCCTTGACTGACACCCAGATGACCCATATGCGCCGGGAGGTTCTGGAAATCCCAGAGGCTGCGCGGCGGCTTCTCGCAGAGGGCCGCCCGCAGATCAAAGACATTGCGGCGCGTGCTGGCGCACCGGTCTTTTTGGCAAGCGTTGCCCGGGGCTCCTCCGATCATGCAGCCTCTTTTCTGAAATATGCCTCTGAAACCTATCTCGGTCTTGCCATGGCATCGCTCGGGCCTTCGGTCTCATCCGTTTATGGCAGCGCGGTGCGTCTTGATCAGGCTCTGGTGATCGGCGTGTCCCAATCCGGCGCAAGCCCCGACATCCTCTCCGTTGTGGAGAGTGCAAACCGCCAGGGAGCGATGACGGTGGGGCTGACCAACACGCCCGAAAGCCCGCTGGCGGGGCTGGCCCGTGCGGCCATCGACATCCGGGCCGGGCAGGAGCTCAGTGTTGCCGCGACCAAGACTTTTGTGAATTCAATCTTGGCGGGGCTGTTGCTTCTTGGCGAGTTGGGGCGCAATCAGGCGCTGCTATCGGCGCTGGAGGCGTTGCCCGGACATCTGGAAAGAGCGGCGGACAAGGACTGGAGTGCGGTTGCGGCTCCGGTGGCCGAGCGGGGCTCCCTTTATGTGATCGGCCGGGGTCCCGGATTTGCCATCGCCCATGAAGCGGCGCTCAAATTCAAGGAAACCTGCCAGATCCACGCGGAGGCTTATTCGTCGGCCGAAGTGATGCATGGGCCTGTTTCCATTGTCGAAAACGGCTACCCGGTTCTGGCGCTCGGGGTGCGTGATGCGGCCGAAGACGGGCTGGCGGAGGCCGCTGACCGCATGGCCCGGCAAGGCGGGCAGGTCTTTGCCTCGACGGACAAGGTTCAGGCCGCAACGCGCCTTGCCTATGAAGCGGCCGGGCATCCGCTCACCGATGCGCTGGTTCAGATCGTGTCGTTTTACAGCTTCATTGAATGGTTCGCCCGTCAGCGCGGTTTCGATCCCGACGTTCCAAGGCATCTCAACAAGGTCACGCAGACAGTATGACGGATCTTATTGCCCATGGCTGCGCCCTTGTGTTTGACGGCCGCACGCTCCACCGGGATGCGGCGCTGCTGACGCGGGACGGGGTGGTTGAAGGCATTTGTCCGCACAAGAAGGTCCCGGCGGGCTATCAGATCGATGCCCATGGGGATGGCATTCTGTCGCCCGGATTTGTCGATCTTCAGGTCAATGGCGGTGGTGGCCTGATGCTGGGCGAGGCGGCCAGCGTTGCGGATATTGCCCGCATTTGTGCCGCCCATCTGGCTCTGGGCACAACGGCGCTCACGCCCACCTTGATCACCGATACACCTGAAGTGACCCGCAAGATCGTGGCTCTGGCCGTTGCGGCCTGGGAGCAGGGCGTGCCGGGATTTCACGGGCTGCATCTGGAGGGACCGCATCTTTTTGCGGGCAGGAAGGGCGCCCATGATGCCAGCCTGATCCGGCCGCTCACCCAGGCGGATATGGCGCTGTATCTGGAGGCGGCGGCGAAGCTGCCCAGCCTGATGATCACGCTGGCCCCGGAAACGGTCCCGGTGGAGCAGATCGCGCAGCTGTCAGCGGCCGGCATTCATGTCAGCCTAGGCCACAGCAATGCGAGCTTTGAAGCGGGAGGTAAGGCCGTTGAGGCTGGCGCGCGCTGCGTCACCCATCTCTTCAACGCCATGAGCCCTTTGCAGCACCGCGATCCGGGACTGGTGGGGGCCGCACTGGAGCTTGGTGCCCTGAATGCCGGTCTGATCGCAGATGGGGTGCATGTGGATCCGGTGGCCCTGAAAATTGCGCTGAGGGCTAAAACCGGACCGGGGCAGATTTTTCTGGTGACCGATGCCATGTCGCAAACAGGCACGGATGTGGAATGTTTTGAACTGGGCGGCCGGGAGATTTTCCGTAAAGATGGCCGCCTCACGCTGGAAGACGGCACGCTCGCAGGGGCCGATATCGATTTGCCCGCCTCGATCCGGTTTCTCACCGGGGCGGTCGGAATCGATTTGGAAGCGGCCCTGAAAATGGCAACCAGCATCCCGGCGGATGTGATCGGGCGGCCTCTTGGCCGGCTGGTGAAGGGCCGGGCCGCCGATGCCGTTCATCTCGGCCCGGATCTGAGTGTCAAAACCGTCTGGCTCCACGGCGCGCCGCAGAGCCTTTCTGCCTGACACCCAGCTCTGTTTCAGCCCCGGATGGGCGGCTCGACCACAGACAGCCCGCCAGCGACAATCTCGCTGGGGGTGAGGGTGATCTCCGGATTGTGGGCCTTGACCCAGTCGGCGGCAACCGCATTGCTGTCTTCGGCCATGGCGGCGGTTGAAAAGACGCTGATGGTGGTCAGTGCCGCTTCGTGGTCCTCTTCCACCGCATAATAGGCGACAAAGCCGGGCAGGGCTTTCAGTTTCGGCACAAAATCGATCTTCACATCGCGCACGAACCGGGCAAGATCCGGCACATTCTTGTAACGCCTGACACTGACATACATGAGGATCTCCTCAGCGTTTTTCGTAATGGAAAAAGCCCCGTCCGGTCTTGCGGCCGAGATAGCCCGCATCCACCATCTGTTTCAAAAGCGGGCTCGGGCGGTATTTCGGATCGTCAAACCCGTCATAAAGGGTTTCCATGATGTCGAGAACCACGTCGAGGCCGATCAGATCGCCAAGGGACAGCGGACCCATGGGGTGGTTGGCGCCAAGCGTCATCATGCCATCCACATCTTCCGGTGACGCCAGGCCTTCGTAGACGCAGTTGATGCCCTCGTTGATCATGGGAACCAGCACCCGGTTGACCACAAAACCATAGCTGTCCTTGGACACCCGGGGCGCCTTGCCGATGGTCTTGGTGAGAGCGGTGATCCGTTCACAGGTCTCGTCGCTGGTCTGAAGGGCGCGGATGATCTCCACCAGCTTCATCACCGGAACCGGGTTGAAGAAATGCATGCCGATGACCCGTTCGGGATGTTTGGAGGCCGCCGCGAGCCGGGTCAGGGAGATGGAGGAGGTGTTGGAGGCAATGATCGTCTCCGGCCCGCAAATTTCGTCGAGCTGGGAAATTACCTTGGATTTGATGCCGATATTCTCCACAATTGCCTCGACCACCAGCTGACAGCTCGAAAGGGCAGTCACATCAGTCGTTGTGGTCACGCGTGCCAGAGAGTTTGCGGCCTCGTCCGCCGAGATTTTCTCTTTCGCCTGCAGCCGGGACAGGCTGTGGCCGATGGTGCCCTTGCCGTGCTCCAGCGACGCCTCGGAAATATCCTGCATGATCACTTGGAGCCCGGCCATCGCAAAGGTCTGCGCAATGCCATTGCCCATCGTTCCAGCGCCAATCACGCCAACTTTCTGAATGTCCATGTGTCACCATTGCCGGTTCGGGAAAGGAGGAAGGCCGGAGGGAGGGGCTCAGATGATACCTCCCGCCTGATGGCGCCTTCATGACACCCAAACACTGGCCGCGCAATTGCTTGGGGCGGGATGCCTGAAAATAAATCGGCGTCAGGCCGTAAGGGCAGGGCACATGTGTGGCGCCGTCATCGGCGTAGCACATAAGGTTCGCGCCGGGCCGGCCGCAGCCCCGTTCAGGATGACTGAATTTTTAAGAGAGACAAAAGTGGTGATGGCTCCCCAGGCCGGACTCGAACCAGCGACCCAGCGATTAACAGTCGCTTGCTCTACCAACTGAGCTACTGGGGATCACCACGCTCGGGGCCGCTGCGTCGCTGCCCCGTCGATGGAGATGCGTATAACAAAGGCATGATCCGTTTGCCAAGCCCTCGATCGCGTTTTTTTCATCCCGCTGTCATTTTTTTATCCAGCATGTGGAAAACCGTAAGGATTCCAGAAAGGTAGAAAGGGACGGTCCTGGTGAAAACCCGGGCGGATTTAGCCTCAAGACCGGCTGGAGCTGCTCCCCTTGCGCGGAGCCCCGGCCAGGCGATGCGGGAGCCATAGCTCAATTGGGCAAGGGGCGCTGCCTGGTTATCTGCTTGTCACATACCGGGAATGCAGGTACGAAAGGTTGAAACGGTTCCGGATCGGGCTTGCTGATCCGGATGAAACGGGAATCCGGTGCATCGCCTCTGGCGCCATTCCGGAGCTGCCCCCGCAACTGTAAACGGTGAACGAGCGCACAAGAACCACTGGCCGGAGAGGGCCGGGAAGGGGTGCGGGAGGCCAGACACCGTGAGCCAGGAGACCGGCCGTTGATCCAGCAACCCAGAACGCTGTCGGGTGGACGGCCGGGAGACAGATGTGAGTGCAGCTACCGGACCAAGGTCCACGCTTGTTTTTGGCGGTGCCCGCTCCGGGAAAAGCCGCTTTGCCGAACAGCTTGCGGTCACCTCCGGCCTTGAAAAAATCTATGTGGCCACCGGCGCGGCCTTTGACGCCGAAATGGCGGACCGTATTGCCGCTCACCGGCAACAGCGCGGCGCGGGCTGGCACACGATTGAAGAACAGACCGACCTCAAACGTGTGCTTGAAGACACCTGCCAACCGGGCCGGGTGGTGCTGGTCGATTGCCTGACCCTCTGGCTCTCCAACCTGACCTTTGCGGACAAGGATGCCGCTGCCGAGACGGACGCGCTGTGCAGGACGGTTGAGGGACTGCCGGGCCCGGTCGTCTTTGTTTCCAATGAAGTCGGCCAGGGCATCGTGCCGGACAATCAACTGTCCAGAGCGTTCCGGGATGCGCAAGGACGGCTCAATCAGGACATGGCCAGGGTCTGTGCCCAGGTCGTGCTGGTGGCGGCCGGACTGCCCCTTTTGCTGAAACCCGCCAACCAACCGGACATTACCCTATGACACAGAGCAATATGACACAGACCCTTCAAACACCGGGGCAGAAGATCCCGGCGACAATTGTGACGGGCTTTCTGGGGGCGGGCAAAACCACCTTGATCCGCAATCTCCTGCAAAATGCCAACGGCAAGAAAATCGCGCTGATTGTCAATGAGTTCGGGGATATGGGCTTTGACGGGTCGCTTGTGAATGGCTGCGCTGATCCGGACTGCGCGGCGGAAGAGGTGGTCGAGCTGACCAATGGTTGCATTTGCTGCACGGTGGCCGATGACTTCCTGCCGACCATGGAAATGCTGCTCGGCCGGGATACTCCGCCGGAGCATATTGTCATTGAAACGTCCGGGCTGGCGCTGCCACAGCCGCTTGTGCGCGCCTTTTCCTGGCCAAGTGTCAAAACAAGAGTGACGGTCGACGGCGTCGTGACGGTGCTGGACGCCGCTGCGCTGGCCGAGGGCCGGATTGCGCTGGATGAAGCCGCGCTTGAGGCGCAGCGCGCGGCGGATGAGGCGCTGGACCATGACAGCCCGGTGGAAGAACTGTTTCACGACCAGCTGCGCTGCGCCGATCTGGTGGTTCTGAACAAGGCGGATCTTGTTGCGGACGCGGCGCTGAAAGCGGTTGAAAGCCGGATTGGGGCAGATATCCGCCCGGCGGTTCAGGTGATTGCCTCGGAAAAGGGCACCTTGCCGATCGAGGTCCTGCTCGGGCGTCAGTCCGCTGCCGAAGACGATATGGGCGCCCGCCATGAGCATCACCATCATCACCATGACGATGCGCCGTCCCATGGCGGGGATGATCATCACCATGATCACCAACATGACCATCACCACCATGATGATTTTGAAAGCCATGTGTTCGACTGCCCGGAATTTGACAGTCTCGCCTCTCTTGAAGCCAGGGTGCTGGAGGCCATGGCCTTGAAAGGTGTCTTCAGGATCAAGGGTGCGGTCCGGATCCATGGCAAGGCAGCGCCCGCTATGGTGCAGGCGGTGGGCCCCCGGGTGGAGACCTGGTTTGCAGCGGGGGCGGAAAGCGCAGGCCGTCTGGTGGTCATCGGCCTGAAAGGCTTTGACCTTGACGCCGTGCGCGGCCTTTTGGGCCGCGTCCGCGAAGCCGCTTGAGCGGCGCTCTTAAAAGCCTTGCCACATGGCCCCGTTTTGGGGCGCTCTGCTTGAAGCGGGCGCCCCGGTTGACCCTGAAGAAAGCTCCACCCGCCCATGCATATTCTTGCCAGCCAGACACGCCGGATCGATGACGGCGGCGATGCTGTCGATCTGGGGCAGGCGCCGGCCGATATTCTGTTCCTGTCGGCTGCAGATACGGAACTTGGCGGCCTTGCCGCGGCCCATGCGGGACTTGGAAGAGACCGCGCCAGTTTGCGCCTGGCCAATCTGATGGCGTTGACCCACCCCTATTCGGCAGATCTTTATGCCGAACAGACGGTGCGCGGCTCCAAACTGGTGATTTTGAGGCTTCTGGGCGGCATTGAATACTGGCGCTACGGACTGGAACGGTTTGAGGAAGAAGCCCGGGCCGCCGCGCTGGATCTCATTGTCCTGCCGGGGGACGACAAGTGGGATGCGGATCTGGCGGCCCGCTCCACCCGGCCTGTGGAAGAGGCCCGCCGGATCTGGCGCTATTGTGTGGAAGGGGGCGCTGCCAACTACGCCAATGCGCTGGCCTATGCGGCCCACCTTATCGGGGCTGGGGAGGAGCCGCCCCAGCCCGTGCCGCTGCCCCGGGCCGGTCTCTATCTCAAAGGCCAGTCTGCTCCGGATCTGGCTGCTATCAAGGCGCTCTGGCGTGATCCGGGGAGCCAGGTGGCGGCCATCACCTTCTACCGGGCGCTGGTGCAAGGTGCGCAGACCGCGCCGGTTGATGCGCTTGTCACAGCGCTCGAGGCGGAAGGCCTCAATGTGTTGCCGGTTTTTGTCTCCAGCTTGAAGGATGCGGAAGCCGTTGCCGTGCTGGAGCACCTGTTTGATCAGGCCGCCCCCGATGTGGTGCTGAACGCGACCGCCTTTGCCGTTTCCAAGGCGGGCCTTGCCCACACGCCGACGCCGCTGGACCGGACCGGCAAGCCTGTGCTGCAGTTGGTGTTCTCCTCCTCATCAAAAGAGGGCTGGCAGGACAGCGATCAGGGCTTGTCGATCCGCGATCTTGCCATGCATGTGGTCCTGCCGGAGGTCGATGGCAGGCTTCTGACCCGCGCCGTCTCGTTCAAGGAAGAAGGCATATTCGACCCCGAAACCCAGTCGGTCCCGGTCCGTTTCACGCCGGTGCCGGACAGGATACGGTTCGTGGCTGCGCTGGCCGCCAACTGGGCCCGGCTCGGCAAGACGCCTGCGGGCGCCAAAAAAACCGCTTTGATCCTGGCCAATTATCCGAATAGGGATGGACGGCTGGCCAACGGGGTGGGGCTGGATACGCCCGCCTCCTGCACAGGTCTTTTGAAGGCCATGAAGGCGGCAGGCTACGAGGTTGGAGACGCACCGGAAACAGCCACAGATCTGATGGCCGTGCTGACGTCCGGCGTGACCAATGCGCTTGATGGACGCTCTGACCGAAAGGCGCATGAGGCGTTGCCGCTGGCGGACTATCACCGGGCGTTCGCCAAACTGACCGATCCGGTCAGGTCCGCCGTTGTTGCGCGCTGGGGCGCGCCGGACGACGATCCTCATGTGGTGGAGGGCGCGTTCCGTCTGGCATTGCACCGGTTTGGCAACCAGATTGTCGGCATTCAGCCCGCACGGGGCTACAATATTGATCCGAAAGAGACCTATCACGATCCGGATCTGGTGCCACCGCACCACTATTTCGCATTTTACATCTGGCTGCGGGAGGTCTTTGGCGCCGATGCCGTGGTTCATCTTGGCAAACACGGCAATCTGGAATGGCTGCCCGGCAAGGCGCTGGCGTTGTCGGAAAACTGTTTTCCCGAAACCGTGCTGGGTCCGGTGCCGAATATCTATCCCTTTATCGTCAATGATCCGGGCGAGGGGGCACAGGCCAAGCGCAGGACCTCGGCCGTTATTGTCGACCATCTGACACCGCCCTTAACGCGGGCGGAAAGCTATGGGGTTGGAGAAGAGCTGGAAACCTTGCTGGATGAATATTACCTCGCCGCCGGGGTTGATCCGCGCCGTTTGAAGGCCCTGACACGGGACATTCTGGACGTGGCCACGCGCCACGGGCTCGACAAGGATATCGGTCTGGACGAGCACCAGGATCAGGAGACCCGCCTTGCCCGGCTCGATGCCCACTTATGCGATCTGAAAGAGCTGCAGATCCGGGATGGCCTGCATATTCTGGGAGAAAGCCCGGATGGGGAGCAGCTGACGGACCTGCTATGTGCTCTGGTCCGGGTGCCAAGAGGTGAAGCTGCGGATGAGGAAAGCCTGCAACGAGCCATCGCACACGATCTTCTGCTGGGCGATTTTGACCCGCTCGACTGTGACTTTTCTCAAACCTGGACAGGTAAAAAACCGAGTGATCTTGCGGATCTTTCAGACGCGCCGTGGCGCTCTGCGGGGGATACGGTTGAGCGGATCGAGCTGCTGAGCCGCGATCTTGTCGCAGGCGATCAAAAGCCGCGCGAGGCCTGGGCACGCACGAAAGCGGTGCTGGAGAGCATCGAGACCCGCCTGCGCCCGGCCGTGACTGGCTCCGGGCAGGCGGAACGCGCTGCCGTTCTGACGGCTCTGGGGGGCGGGTTTGTCGCGCCGGGCCCTTCTGGCGCGCCCTCCCGGGGGCGGCCGGATGTTCTGCCAACGGGCAAGAATTTCTATTCGGTTGATGTGCGCGCCGTGCCAACTGAAACCGCCTGGCGCCTTGGCTGGCAATCGGCCGGGCTGGTCGCGGAACGGTATTTTCAAGAAGAAGGCGAATGGCCCAAATCGCTGGTGCTGACCTGCTGGGGCACAGCGAATATGCGCACGGGCGGCGATGACATTGCCCAGGCTTTGGCGTTGATCGGCGCCAGGCCCGTCTGGGAGAGGGGATCAGGCCGGGTGACCGGTTTTGAGCTTCTGAAACTGTCTGAGCTGGGGCGGCCCCGGATCGACGTGACCCTGAGAGTGTCCGGCTTTTTCCGCGACGCCTTTCCCCATCAGATGGATCTATTTGACAGCGCGGTGCGTGCTGTGGGCGTGCTTGAGGAACCAGAAGAGGCCAATCCTGTGGCCGCCCGCATGAACAACGAGGCGGGGCGGCTGCGGGCTGGTGGTCTCAGTGCTGAAGAGGCGGCTCACCGGGCCGGGTTCCGGGTGTTCGGCTCCAAGCCCGGTGCCTATGGCGCCGGGCTGCAGGCCCTGATTGACGAAGGGATCTGGGACGAGCGCGGCGACTTCGCCGATGCGTTCCTCAGCTGGGGCGGGTATGCCTATGGCGGCGGGACGGCGGGCCAGGGCGCGCGCGCTGAACTGGAAACCCGGCTCCGCTCCGTCGATGCGGTTCTGCACAACCAGGACAACCGCGAGCATGACCTTCTCGACAGTGACGACTATTACCAGTTCGAGGGAGGGCTTGCGGCAACGGTCGAACAGCTCAAAGGCTCGGCACCGAAGGTCTTTCACAATGACCATTCCCGGCCCGAGCGTCCGGTCGTCCGGTCCCTGTCTGAGGAAATCGGCCGGGTTGTGCGCGGCCGGGCGGCCAATCCGAAATGGATCGCAGGGGTCATGCGCCATGGTTACAAGGGCGCGTTTGAAATGGTGGCAACGCTGGATTACCTGTTTGCTTTTGCAGCGACCACCCGGGCGGTGCAGAACCATCATTTCGATCAGCTCTTTGACGCTTATATCGCGGACAACACAGTCCGCCGGTTTCTGGAAGAGGCCAATCCGTCCGGTTATGGCGAGATGCTGGCGCGGTTTTTGGAAGCGCTTGAGCGAAGCCTCTGGACGCCAAGGCGCAATTCGACCCATTCTGTGCTGACTGATTTGAAATCCAGGCTGGAAGGACCTGCCACCCCGTGACTGCTGAAAGTGACAAGCCAGACCTTAGTGAAGAGGACCTCAACGCCCGCCATGCGGAAAAGATGCGCAAGAAAAAGGCAGCGCGCGACAAGATCATGGCGACCAAGACCATCGAAAAGGGGCTTTTGATCGTTCACACCGGCAAGGGCAAGGGCAAGTCGACCGCCGGTTTCGGCATGGTGTTCCGCTCCCTCGGCCATGGACACAAGGTCGGCGTGGTGCAGTTCGTCAAGGGCCGGATCGAAACCGGGGAGCGCATGGCTCTGGACCGGTTTTCCGACCTCGTGACCATCAAGCGCATGGGTGAGGGCTTTACCTGGGAAACCCAGGACCGGCAGCGGGACATTGAGGCGGCAAACCAGGCGTGGGACGCGGCGAAGGAGATGATCCTGTCCGGCGAGTACCGTCTGGTTCTATGCGACGAACTCAACATCGTGCTGCGTTACGATTATCTGGACATCGCCGATGTGGTCAATTTTCTGAAGACCCAAAAACCGGATGATGTGCATGTGGTCATCACAGGCCGCAACGCCAAGGACGAGCTGATTGACATTGCCGACCTTGTCACCGACATGACCCAGGTCAAACATCCGTTCCGCTCCGGGGTGAAACCCCAGGAAGGGATCGAGTTTTAAGGGGGGCCGTGACAGAGCCGGCTTTCATAATCAGGTCCGCTGAAAGGCCGGATGCACCTCAGATCGCGTCTTTGCAGCGCCGGTCCATCACCGAGCTGTGCCGAGCGGATTATGAAGGGGCGCCGGGCAGGCTGGATGGCTGGCTTGCCAACAAGACCGCAGACACCGCGCTGGCCTGGATGGCGGGGCCCGGAGTGTTGCTGGTTGCTGGCAGTCCATGGAACGAAGACACTCTGCAAGGAGTTGGAATGGGGCTGCCTGACGCTGAAATTGTTCTGAACTATGTGTATCCGGACGCCCGGTTCAAAGGCGTCAGCAAGGCGATTGTCACTGCGCTTGAAGACTATTTTTCTGCCAGGGGGCAGATGAAGGTGCATCTTCAGAGCACGCGCACGGCAGAGCGCTTTTACCGGTCGATGGGCTATCGTCCGGTCGCCGGGACGGATGCGCCGGGCCCCCTGTTTTTTGAGAAAGAGCTTCAGCCATGACCAGACTTTTCGACACAACAAGCCGGGATGCCACTTTTGAGCACGCCGAGCTGGTCCGCAAATACGAGCTGTATAGAACCCTGGTAGAATTTCTGGCGGCGCTGACCTTTGTGGTTGGCAGCGTCTTCTTTTTCTATCCCGGTCTGATCTATGCCGGAACGTGGCTGTTCCTTATCGGGTCTGTGCTGTTTGGCGTGCGCCCATCCATCCGTCTGTTGCTGGAACTGAAGCTCGCCAATCTGCCGGTGCCGGCCGAATTCCGGCCCTATGGGGCCGCGCCTGTTGACCAAGAACCGGGCGCATGACGGTCACACCACCAAAGCCAGGACCCCCGGCGGTCATGGTCCAGGGCACCGGGTCCAACGTGGGCAAGAGCCTGATCGTTGCCGGTCTCTGCCGACTCTATGCCAATCAAGGCCTCTCGGTCCGTCCGTTCAAGCCCCAAAACATGTCCAACAATGCGGCGGTGACTGCAGATGGCGGCGAAATTGGCCGCGCCCAGGCGCTTCAGGCCATGGCCTGCCGAGTGCCCTTGTCCGTGCACATGAACCCGGTTCTTCTAAAACCGGAGACCGAGACCGGCGCGCAGGTGATTGTTCAGGGCAAGCGCTTTGGCACCATGCGTGCGCGTGACTATGGCCAGCACAAAGCAGCGCTTCTGCCAAAGGTTCTGGAAAGTTTTGCAAAGACGGCCGCGCATGCGGATCTCGTGATCGTGGAAGGGGCGGGCAGCCCGGCAGAAATTAATCTGCGCGCCGGGGATATCGCCAATATGGGCTTTGCAGAGGCGGCGGATCTGCCGGTGCTCCTGTGCGCGGATATTGACCGGGGCGGGGTGATCGCCTCCGTGGTTGGCACCTGTCAGGTGCTGACCGCGGAGGAGCAAAGGCGCGTCCAGGGCTTTTTCATCAACCGGTTTCGGGGCGATCCGAGCCTTTTTGACGATGGCTTGCGTGAGATTGAAGCACGGACCGGCTGGCACGGGCTGGGCGTTGTGCCCTGGTTTCAGGACGCAGGAAAGCTTCCGGCTGAAGATGCGCTTGGCCTGGAAAGCGGCTTCGGCCAGGGAGATCTCAAAATCGCGGTGCCTGTGATCTCCCGGATCGCCAATTTTGATGATCTCGATCCCTTGCGGCTGGAGCCGGGCGTCACGCTTGAGCTTGTTCCGCCTGGCAAGGCACTTCCGGGGGATGTGGATCTCGTGCTCTTGCCGGGGTCCAAATCCACCATTGGCGACCTGGCCTTTTTCCGCAAACAGGGCTGGGACATCGACCTTGCCGCCCATCACCGCCGGGGCGGGCATATTTTAGGGATCTGCGGTGGCTATCAGATGCTGGGCAAAACCATCTCTGATCCGCAAGGTATCGAAGGGCCCCCGGGAACGGTGGAAGGGCTTGGCTTTCTGGACGTGGCCACCGAACTCACTCCGCACAAGTCCACCGACCCGGCTAGGGGCGTTCATGTGGACACCGGCGCGGAGATATCCGGTTATGAAATTCACATCGGCAGGACGTCAGGACCTGACTGCGCTCGGCCCACGGTTCATCTGGACGGCGGGCGTCCCGATGGGGCCAAGTCTCCGGATGGACAGGTTCACGGCACCTATGTGCACGGCCTTTTTACCCAGGATGCGTTCCGGTCCGCCTGGCTGCATCGTTTCGGGGCCGCCTCGGACATCGCCTACGACCAGCGCATTGATGAGGTTCTGGATGAGCTGGCAGAGCATTTGCGGCTCTCTATGCACACCGAGGAGGTGCTCAAGGTGGCGCGGGCACGCTGATCTGGTGCCCTCCGGCTCTTGTCAGGCTGCGGGGAAACTCACGACCAGCGCCAGAAGCGCAACCAGCAAGGCCTGACAGCCACAAGCGGCAATCAAAATCCGCAAGGACCGGTCAATATCTTCTGCATCCGTATTCCGGCGGCCGGTGCCGTTGAGATAAGGGTCCTCCACCCGGTAGCCCGGATAGATCCTCGGCCCGGCAAGCGCGACATCAAGCGCGCCCGCCATGGCCGCCTCCGGCCAGCCCGCATTGGGGGAGCGGTGCTTGGGCGCGTCCTCAAAGACAGAGCGCAGGCTCTTTTGAAAGGTGCCTCCGGCAAGCGGTGCCGCAAGGGCGATAAACAGCCCGGAAAGCCGGGAGGCGGGCAGATTGATCAGGTCATCGAACCGGGCGCAGGCCCAGCCGAAGTCGAGATAGGTCTTATTTTTGTGGCCGATCATGCTGTCGGCCGTGTTGACCGCCTTGTAGGCCAGCAGCCCAGGTAGCCCGAGTATGGCGAACCAAAGAGCCGGGGCCACGACCCCGTCGGAAAAATTCTCGGCGCAGGATTCAATTGCGGCACGGGAAACGCCGGCTTCATCAAGGGCGTCCGGATCACGTCCGACAATCATGGCGACCGCCTTGCGGCCGCCGGAAAGGCCGCTTTGCTGGAGCCCGTCGCGGACGGCGGCCACATGCTGATAAAGGCTGTTCTGGGCCAGAAACACTGCGGCGATGAGAATGATCAGACCATCTCCAAAGGGGATGTCGCGCGCGGCCGTTTGAATGGCCCAGCCCAGGACAAAGGCCCCGGCCACCAGTCCAATCAGCGTGACAGATCCGCCCAACCGGCGTTGTTGGGCGCTGAACTCCGGACGGTTGAGGGCTGTGTCCAACACGGAAATGCCTTTGCCGATCCAGACAACTGGATGGGGCAGGCGGCGCCACAGCCAGTCCGGATCGCCCAAAAGAGCGTCCAGGCAAAGCGCCGCCAGAAGCAGCCAGAGCGCGGAACAATCCATCAACATGAGCTCTCGTTAGATCTCCTGTTGGGCCTCTGCAAGGGCAGTCTTGAGCCGTGCAAGATTTTCCGCGCTGCCCGGCAGGCCGAAGCGGATCCAGGTTGGGGCATAATCGAAAATGCGTGTCCAGATATGCCGTCGGGCCAGGGCTGCATGCAAGGCTGCGGCCTGCCGGTGTCCGGCGAGTGCATAAAGCGGAGTGCCACCGAAGACGCTCAAATGCTGCTCGGACAGGGCGAGGGTCAGATCCGCCATGTCATCCGCCAGACGCCGCAAGGTGGCTTCCTGCCAGTCCAGGTCGCGCAGGGCTTTGACGCCGATTTCCAGGGCCGGGCCGCTGACGCTCCAGCTTTCCAGACGCGCGTTCAGTGCGTTGATCAGTGAATGCGGTCCTGCCAGAAAGCCAAGCCTGAGCCCGGCCAGACCAAAGAACTTCCCGAAAGAGCGCAGCACGGCCACATTTTCTTCGCCCAGATGGGGCAGCACGCTGGCACCGGGCACCGCATCGGCGAAGGCTTCATCAAGCACCAGAAACCCGCCCCGGGCCGTCAGGGTCCGGGCGATGTCAAGCAGACTTTTCACGTCCACCAGACGGCCGTCCGGATTGTTCGGATTGACCAGCAGCACGATCTTCGCATCAGAGGGCAGGGCATAGACGCTGGACAGTTCAACAGGGCACCGTCCTTCCCGCTGCCAGACGGTCTTGTGGCTGGAATAGGTGGGGGCGGCCAGGGCAACAGGCCCGTCCGGGAGAAGGGAGGGCAGCAGGGAGAGAAGGATCTGGGTGCCAGGCGCGGCCGCAAGCCCCAAATGGCCGCGCACCCGATAGGCCTTGCGCGCGGCGGCTGTCAGTTGTTCCGTTTCCGCGCGTCTGGGGAGCCCGGTCCAGGCTTCAGGGGAGAGGTCTGGCAGGGGGTAACTGTGCGGATTGATGCCGGTCGATAGATCCAGCCAGTCACTGGCCGCGCCTCCGAACCGCTCTGCCGCCTGAGACAGATCGCCGCCATGTTCCAAAATCAAGTCCTTCCTGTCGTGCTGTGTCCGCCCTGTCTTGCGTGAGAGGGGCAGGCGCGTTGCCAATGACTTAGCCGATTTGGAGCGTTTGGTCAGTGCCGGAAACACCCGCCCCTTGTCAGAAATGCAAATTGACGGGATCTGTATTCAGGAAATAAGAACAAAGAAAGAACAAATTGAAAGGAAGCTCCATGTCCACCGAACGGCGGAGCCCGGTGCCGAAGTCATTTGACCGGGTGCGCTTGTTGACCGTTCTGGCCGAGGCGCGCCGGGAACTGGTGGCCGCGCAACGGGCCATGCGGCCAAAGTCAGGCCTGTCCCGTTCTGCTGACGCAGTGATTTCGGAGATCGACGAATTCGCCTTTGTTGTGACGGGTGACCGCGAGACATTTCACGCAAACGCCCATGGAACGCCACCGGCAGTCCCCGGAAAGAGGGAGTGAAACAAATTTTACAGGAAAAGGTGGAGGCCCCGACCGGAATCGAACCGGTGTACACGGATTTGCAATCCGCTGCGTCACCACTCCGCCACAGGGCCGCCGGGTGGTGTGCCGCGCCTTATCAATCAGTTGGGCGCTCCGGTCAAGTGCTGAAATTGCGTGCTTTGATATTTCCACCGGATCTCATAGTGGGACCGAAAGGCCAAGGGGCACAAGAACGGCGGCGATGTGCCACAGAGAACGAGGCGTCGGAGGTCGGAAGGCTTGTCAGGCCGCGTCCGCAGCGGTAAGGATCAACGGCACGAGGCGCTGGGAAACCGGCAGAACCAGGTGAGGGCCGAAATGACGGACTTTGTTCAGTCCCGGCGCAAGATGGTGGACAACCAGTTGCGCACAAATGACGTGACCGATCACCGGATTCTGGATGCCATGGAAGCCATTCCGCGTGAGCGGTTCGTGCCTGCCTCGAAAAAAGCGATCGCCTATATTGATGAAGACCTGCCAGTCGGGTCCGGCGACAGTGGCCGCGTTCTGATGAAGCCGCATATTTTCGGAAAACTGGTGCAACTGGCCAATATTCGCGCAGACCAGGTGGTCCTGATTGTGGGCACCGCAACCGGCTACAGCGCGGCTGTTCTGTCCAAGCTGGCCGCCTCGGTTGTGGCCCTTGAGGAAGACGCGGATCTTGCAAAAACGGCCTCTGACCTTCTTGTCGATCTGGGCATTGAAAATGCCGTTGTCGTAGAAGGCCCGCTGGCGGAGGGATATCCGTCGGAAGGGCCATATGATGCGATCTTTGTTGATGGTGCCGTGGAAGTTCTGCCCAACGCGTTGACGGAGCAGTTGAAGCCGGAAGGCTGCCTTGCCGTCGTGGAAGGGCTTGGAGGCGCTGGGGAAGCCCGCCTGTATCAGAAATCTGGAGATGCGGTCAGTGCCCGATTCGGCTTCAACGCTTCTGTCGGTGTGCTGCCCGGGTTTTCCAAGGCTGAAGAGTTTGTCTTTTAAGACACAGGCAGACGCAAGAGGCTGAAATTTTGCCGGGGGCGGCGGATTTCCTTAAATTGAGCAATATTTTAATGATTCTTCTGGCTTGTTGCCCGAAAGCCGCACTCGTAGAAATTCCGATTTTATGGACCGTAAACGGTTGAAGTATAAAATCCTTCAGTTTACTCAACACACTGATGTGTTGTGATCCGGAAGGAGCGTTGAGTGTTTTGTCGTTCAACAAAAAAGGCGGTGTCTGTCAGGCTCGCGCTGATGGCGGGTGTAACAGCCGCTGCGTTGGCTGGTGCTGCGGTTTCACCAGCGAACGCTGAAACGATTTGGCAAGCGCTTGCTCTCGCTTATGAAAACAACCCGAGCCTCAATGCCGCCAGGGCGGGGTTGCGCAGCACCGATGAAGGTGTGCCGCAGGCTTTGTCGGGCTGGCGCCCGTCGGTCTCCGCAAGCGCGAATGCGGGGCGGAATTTTTCCGAAACGGGCAGCACCGGGTCTGTCCGCAACAACGCTTCGATCTCCTTGTCGATCAGCCAGACCTTGTTCAAGGGCTTTCAAACGATCAATTCCGTCCGTCAGGCCGAGGCGATTGTGCGCGCGCAGCGCGAAAGCGTTTCGTCCACCGAGCAGGACACGCTTCTTTCTGCGGCGACTGCGTATGTGGATGTGATTCGTGATACCGCGCTCGTGTCATTGCAGCGCAGCGATCTTGAATTCCTTCAGGAGCAGGTCAGGGCAGCGCGGGACCGGTTTGATGTAGGCGAGGGCACCCGGACCGATGTCAGCCAGGCGGAAGCCCGTGCTGCCGAAGCCCAGGCGAGCCTGAACTCCGCCTTGGCCAACCTGAATGCCAGCCGCGCCGTTTACCGGCAGCAGATCGGCATCGAGGCCCGCAACCTGTCCGCTGACACAAGGATTAGCAAATACGTACCGACCTCTCTGGATGATGCGCTAAAGACAAGTGAGAGCAGTCAGCCGCTCATTTTGCAGGCGCAGCATCTGGTCGATTCCGCGATATTTAATGTGAAGGCGGTCGAAGGACAGCTGCTGCCGACGGTCTCCTTGTCCGGAAGCGTGTCTCGCAGCTGGTCGAGCGATTCATTTGCGACAGATGCCGCTTCTGTTTCCGGTACGGTCAGCATTCCGATCTATCAGGCTGGCAGCGTCTCATCCAGCATCCGTGCGGCCAAGGAGTCGCTTGGCCAGACCCGTCTTCAGCTGGATGTGACGCGGGATCAGGTTCGCGCCAACGTGATTTCAGCCTGGGGCAATTTTCAGGCTGCAGAAGCGTCAATCGTCGCGGCTCAGGCCGCTGTGGAAGCTCAAAAACTTGCCCTGGAAGGTGTGATTGAAGAGCAGCGCGTTGGTCAGCGCACCACATTGGATGTTCTGGACGCGCAGCGGGAACTGGTCAGCCAGCAATCAAGCCTTGTGACGGCTCAGCGCAACCGGATCGTGAGCGGGTATCAGCTCGTTTCTGCTGTGGGGCGGCTGGATGCAAGCAATATCGGCCTGAAAGTGCGCCACTACGATCCGAAGCAGCACTACAACGCTGTCCGCAACAAGTGGTACGGCTGGACAACGCCAGACGGACGCTAGAGCGATCTGGATGATCCAGGAAAAGAAACCGGCTGAAACGGTTGTTTCGGCCGGTTTTTTTTGGCTTTATTCGGAAATGTGCCTGCTGGTCTGGACCCGGTTCAGAGCCGTCACGCTGGTCCAGGATCAGGATATGGGCCGTGTCCGGGTCCACATGAATGGTCTCATTCGGGACTTAAGAGGGGATAAGACCATGGCACGGGGCCCGGTCGCTTTGCTGCTATGGTGTTGATCCGCATAATTTCCGTTAACGAATCACCCGGAAAGGGCTGGGCGGTTCGCAGCGTGGCCCACAGTTACGGGGGAAGTCATGGCAGAGGCGAAAAAGGCTGAAGAGCCGTCGATGGAGGAGATCCTCGCATCGATACGCCGGATCATATCCGACGAAGACGCCCAGGGTGCCGAGGCCGAAACGGGTGAAGCTGAAACTCCAGTAGAAGAATCGGTTGATGATATGGGCGACGCCTCTGAAATGTCCCAGGACGACCTCGACAAGCTGTTCGACATGGAGGACAGCGGAGGAGACGATGCAGCTCCTGCCGAAGAGGTCGATGAAATGGCAGCTGCCATGGAGGCTGATGCTGCAGAAGATGAAGTCGTCGCCGAGGAGCCAGAAGACGATATTCTGGAACTGACGGAAGAGCTCGCCGTTCCCGAAGACGATATGGAAATGGTTGAAGGCCTCGCGGAGGATTTCGACAGTCCGGCTGGCGACTTGTCCTTCGCCGAAGACGACAGCCCGGAGATGATGCCGGAAGCGGCGCCCGAACCAATTCCGGCCTCGACCATGGATACCTTGCCGGTTCCCGACAACCTTCCAAATGTTGCCGACGATGACCCGCTGACCTCCAACAACACCGGCGAAGCCGTCCATGCGGCTTTCGACAATCTGGCCAATATGTTTGTCGGCACCCAGGCCCAGACGGTGGAAGAATTGGTCAAGGAAATGCTCCGTCCCATGCTGAAAGCATGGCTGGACCAGAATTTGCCCGGAATGGTGGAGCAAATGGTTCAAAAGGAAATTCAAAGGGTCACCCGCCGGCGCTGACTTAGCCCCCACGGCGTATCCGGTGCGGCGGTTCAGGCGCCTGGGGACAGGTGACAGCCTTTAAAGCCCCGGGTTGCAATGGCAGAGCACATGGCTTGCCATTCACAGCCTCTACAGGCTGTTCGGATCTGCCCCTTGGCGAAAGCACCTCTTAATGTGGCAATATGCTCCGGCCCGAGACGCAGGGTCTGGCCGGGGGCTATATCGGTTTGCAAAAGCCTGCCGATGTCCTCGGCTGCGGCAGCGTCCCGGTTCAAAACGCTGTCATTGTGGCAGTGGCAGCCGTCATCCAACAGCCAGCCCTGGCATATGTCGTCAGGTCCTGAGACAATCTCGACGCTCGCCCCGGCATTCAGCCGGGCCATCACCCGATCATAGGTGCGCACAAAATCCGGCGTATAGCCTTTGCCAAGATAGGTGAGCATGCACAGGAGATGATGGGGGCGGAGTGAAACAATCATCAAGTCCTTATGCCAGCAAAATGTCCTCATCCCAAGAGGCCAGGCGGATTGCCGGGCATTTCGCAGGGCATGGCCGTGTGGCGGGCGGAACAGTGCGGTTTAACAGGTTGACTTGCACCTGCGCTTCCGATTTACACGGGGACTCACGATTTTGATCAAACTCTCCCATTGAGTGACCCTGATGCTGGATAAGACCTACGATGCGGCCAGCGTTGAGCCGCGGATTTACGAAACCTGGGAAAAGGCTGAGGCCTTCAAGGCCGGGGCAGGTGCCAAGGATGGCGCCCCGGCCTTTTCCATCGTAATTCCGCCGCCCAATGTGACCGGGTCCCTGCATATGGGCCACGCGCTCAACAACACGCTTCAGGACATTTTGATCCGATGGAAGCGGATGCAAGGGTTTGATGTTCTCTGGCAGCCGGGCACGGACCATGCGGGCATCGCGACGCAGATGGTCGTGGAACGGGAATTGATGGAGAGTCAGCAGCCTGGCCGCCGTGAAATGGGCCGCGAGGCCTTTGTCGAGCGGGTCTGGGAGCAGAAGCGCAAGTCTGAGGGCACGATCCTCGGGCAGCTCAAGCGTCTCGGTGCGTCCTGCGATTGGAGCCGGACAGAATTCACCATGTCGCCGAACCTGTCGGATGCGGTTCTGAAGGTGTTTGTCTCCCTTTACAGGGAAGGCCTGATCTACAAGTCCAAACGGCTGGTGAACTGGGACCCGAAATTCGAGACTGCGATCTCTGATCTTGAGGTCGAGAATGTCGAGACCGACGGCCATATGTGGCATTTCAAATACCCGCTGGCCGACGGTGAAACCTATGAGTATGTCGAGAAGGATGAGGACGGCAACGTCACGCTGCGCGAGACCCGCGACTATATCTCGATTGCCACGACCCGACCGGAAACCATGCTTGGGGACGGCGCTGTTGCCGTTCATCCGTCCGATGAGCGTTATGCGCCGATTGTCGGAAAACTCTGTGAAATTCCGGTTGGACCCAAGGAACACCGCCGCCTGATCCCGATCATCACGGATGATTATCCGGACCCGGATTTCGGCTCCGGTGCGGTGAAGATAACCGGTGCGCATGACTTCAACGATTATGGCGTTGCGCAGCGCAACAAGATTCCCATGTACCGGCTGATGGACACGACCGGCGCCATGCGGGCCGACGGCGCGCCCTACGCGGAAGAAGCGGCCAAGGCGCAGGCGATCATTGACGGCGCGCAAATGACCGTCAACGAAGTCGATCTCATCAACATCGTTCCGGACGAGCTGCGCGGTCTCGACCGTTATGAGGCCCGCAAGAAAGTCATTGAACAAATCACGGCCGAAGGTCTGGCGGTCATGGTTCCGGCCGACCATCCGGAGGTGGCCTGGATGAAGGGCCAGGCCCCGGACTGGCATCCTCAAGGCCGGGCGGTTTTGCGTCCGCTTGATGAGGGGGCGGAAGCGCCTGTCCAGCTGCCAATGATCGAAGCCAAAAAGATCATGCAGCCGTTTGGGGACCGCTCCAAAGTGGTCATCGAACCGATGCTGACGGATCAGTGGTTTGTCGATGCAAAGACATTGGCTGCCCCGGCGTTGGAGGCAGTCAGGAATGGCACCACAAAGCTGATTCCGGGCAATGCGGACAAGATCTACTACAACTGGCTGGACGACATTCAGCCCTGGTGTATCTCCCGCCAGCTCTGGTGGGGGCACCAGATACCGGTCTGGTATGATGAAGACGGAACCGAATACTGCGCCCATTCCGAAGAAGAAGCCGTTGAGATGGCTGGGGGCAAGGCCCTGACGCGGGATGAAGACGTGCTCGACACCTGGTTTTCGTCCGCGCTCTGGCCGTTTTCCACGCTTGGGTGGCCGAACAAGACCCCGGAACTTGAACGCTATTACAAGACCGACGTTCTGATCACCGGCCTCGACATCATCTTCTTCTGGGTGGCCCGGATGATGATGCAGGGGCTTCACTTCATGGACGAAGTGCCGTTCCACACGGTCTATTTCAATTCGATTGTGGTCGATGGCAAGGGCAAGAAAATGTCCAAGTCGACTGGGAATGTCATTGATCCGCTGGATCTGATTGACCGGTTTGGAGCTGATGCAACCCGCTTTGCCCTGGCCAGCCAGGAAGTTCAGGCGCGCAGAATGCTGCGCATGTCGGATCAGGCCGCCGAAGGCGGCCAGCGCTTTGCCACAAAGCTCTGGAATGCGGCACGTTTTGCGGAAATGAACGGTTGCGCACGGGTGGCGGGCTTTGATCCGGCCACCGCTCAGCAAAGCCTGAACCGCTGGATTGCAACGGAAATGGGCCGATGCATTTCCGATGTGACGGCGGCTCTTGAGGAGTACCGGTTCAACGATGCGGCCGGAGCGGTTTACCGCTTTACCTGGAACACCTTCTGCGACTGGTTCCTGGAACTGGCAAAACCCATCTTCAACGGGGACGATGAGGCCGCTAAGGCGGAAACTCGGGCAACCACGGCCTGGGCGATTGACGAGATCCTCAAGGTTCTGCACCCGTTCATGCCGTTCCTGACCGAGGAATTGTGGGAGCGTTTGGGGCATGAAGGGGCAAAGGCCGGCGCGCTCTTGATGCTGAGCGACTGGCCAAAGGTTCAACTGGCCGACGAACAAGTCGCAGAGGAAATCAACTGGCTGGTGTCCGTGATTTCGGAGATCCGCTCGGTTCGGGCGGAAATGAATGTTCCGGCCGGGGCCAAGGTGGCTCTGGTCGTCACCGGCGCCTCTGCAGCGACCCGGGAGCGTCTCAAGACCCATGAAGCGGCACTTTTCCGTCTCGCGCGGGCAGAGAGCATTGCTCTGGCTGAAGTTGCCCCCGCTGGCGCGGCCCAGATCATTGTTGGAGAGGCAACGGTGTGCATGCCGCTGGCCGGGATCATCGATCTGGCTGCTGAAAAGGCCCGCCTGGAAAAAGAGGCAGGCAAACTGGAGGGCGAGATCTCCAAGGTCGAGAAGAAACTCGCCAACCCAAAATTTGTCGAAAAGGCGCCCGATGACGTGGTCGCTGGCGAGCGGGAGAAGGTGGCCGAGGCCAAGGAAAAACTGGACAAGGTTCAGGTGGCCTTGAACCGGCTTGCGGAAATCGGCTGATGACGTGGCCAGCCCGGAAAAGCACCGTGTCTTTTCCGGGCCGCAATTCGGTGCTAGCGCCACACAGACGAAAGCCACTACCTTAAGCATCAGCGACTCACAACTCCAATGGCACACGTGTTGAAGACAAAGCAGACAGCAAGGCGGATCCTCAAGAGCGCGGCATTCTCTGCCTGTGCGGTTCTTGTCTCCGTTGTTGCCCAGACGGATGCGGTCAGGGCGGAAAAGATCGACAATCCGGTGGCCGTCTTTTCGGGTCTCGACAAGATCACCGGCCGTATCATTTCGTTTGATGTTTATATCGGAGAAACCGTTCAATTTGGTGCGCTGCAAGTCACGCCGAGGGTTTGCCATACGCGGCCCCAGACGGAATCGCCGCTGACAACAGGCTTTGTCCAGGTGGATGAAATTACCTTGAACAACGAAGTCAGACGGATTTTTTCCGGTTGGATGTATGCCGCCAGTCCCGGCCTGCATGCTGTCGAGCATCCCGTCTACGATATCTGGCTGACCGGCTGCAAGCTGGCTTCCAAGGTTCCGCCGCCGGAGGATTATTCCGGCCCGCCGATAACAGGGGTCGTTCCGGAGGACGAAGACCCGCTCGCAGGCCCGGATGACGGTGTTGCCAAAGGTCCGGGTATTCCTTTGCGCAAGCCGACGCAAGACCTCAATTGATCTTGCGGGCGGGAAAACCTGGCCGCCGCAATTCAAAGGCTGTTTTGCCACGGGTAAAGCCGAGGCTTTCGTAAAAGCCATGGGCTTTGGTATTTGCGGCGCCGGACATGAGCATGATCTTGAAACAGCCTGCGGACCAGCATCTTTCAATCGCTTCAGTCATCAGGCGTTTGCCGATGCCCTTGTTGCGATTCTCCGCTGCTGTGACGACATTTTCAATCAGCGCATAAGGAGAGCAGCCTCTCGTCAGATTTGGGATAATGACGAGGGTGAGACACGCGACAGGCCTGCTGTCCTCCACCCCAAGCAGCAGTGTAAGTCCTGGGTGTTGGAGCATTTGCAGGAAAACGTTTTCGCGGGCCTGCGGTGACGCAGTCAGGTCTTGCGGATTGAGGTCGTCATAAAGCAGGAGAACGCCTGCAAGGTCGGCTGCTTCGGCAGGGCGGATGAAAACCGTGTCACACATGGCAACAAAAAGCCCGCCTGAGCGGCGGGCTTTTTTCCTTAATTATCAGTCGATTTCGACATAGTCTTCCGGGGTCAGGCCGAGGCGGCCGTCCACATAGGTGCCGCAGCGCTCCAGAAGTTCATCCATATCGTTTTCAAAGAAGTGGTTGGCGCCCGGAATGGTTTCGTGATCGATCACGATGCCCTTTTGGGTCTTCAGCTTGTCCACAAGGGTCTGAACGTCTTTCTGGGGCACCACCTTGTCCTGATCGCCGTGGATAATCAGGCCGGAAGAGGGGCAGGGCGCCAGGAAAGAGAAGTCGTGCAGGTTTGCAGGAGGGGCGACTGAGATGAAACCTTCCACTTCCGGACGGCGCATCAGAAGCTGCATGCCGATCCAGGCGCCGAAGGAGAAGCCGCCAATCCAGCATGCCCGCGCGTCCGGGTGCACGGTCTGGACCCAGTCAAGCGCTGCAGCCGCGTCGGACAATTCACCCTGACCGTGGTCAAAGGCACCCTGCGAGCGGCCGACACCACGGAAATTGAACCGAAGAACCGCAAAACCGCGCCGGGCGAACATGTAATACATCTGATAGACGATCTGATTGTTCATCGTGCCGCCAAATTGCGGGTGCAGATGCAGAACCAGTGCGATCGGTGCGTTGCGTTTTTTGGCGGGATGGAACCGGCCCTCGAGCCGGCCCGCGGGACCGTTGAAGATCACCTCAGGCATGAAGCGCTATGTCCTTGTCGTCTTGTTGCGCCGGAAAAAGGCAAGGCGCGGGAAGTGGGGTTCTGAACTACGTGGTTTCCCGTAAGTCTAAACTTGACTCTTAGCCTCCAAGTTTCTAGAACCCTGTTTAGAATTGTTCGAAAGTTTGCATAACCCCCTTGCGGCGGCAACACTCGGTTCGACCGGTTGGGGCTGTTATCGTCATCACAGAGAAAAATTTCAAGTTTTTCGAACATGTGCTTGGCGATTAAGCAAATTTTCGATGGCGTTTAACCTGTGAAATCATCGACTGGAGTGTCATGCCACGACGTTCTGACCCGATCTATCTCGATCACAATGCCGGAGCGCCTCTGCGGGCCGGTGCGCGTGAGCGTATGATCGAAGTGTTGAACGACACGGGCAATGCGTCTTCGGTCCATGCGGATGGCCGCCGCGCCCGGGGCAGGATCGAGACGGCGCGCGAAGACGTAGCGCGTCTGTGTGGCGCGAAGACCCGAGCGGTGACTTTTACCTCCGGCGGAACGGAGGCAAATCAGACGGCCTTGTCTGCGTCCTGGCAGGACCAGGGCGCTCCGGTCTATCTTGACAAGCTGTTCCGCAGCGCGGTCGAACATCCCTCTGTTGCGGCCGGCGGCCGGTTCGCTGTCTCGGATCAGGTGGTGCTGGAGGTTGATTCGAACGGCCGTCTCAAGCTGGACCGGTTCGAAGAAGCTGTGTCTCAGGCCGGACCGAGCCTTGTTTCGGTCATGGCCGCGAACAATGAGACCGGCGTCATCCAGCCGCTTGGCGACATTGGCCGGATCGCGCAGGCCCATGGCCATTTTTTTCATGTGGATGCGGTGCAGGCAGCCGGGCGGATACCGGTAGATCTGGACAGCTGGCAAGCCGATGCGGTGACCTTGTCCGCGCACAAGTTCGGCGGGCCTCAGGGGATCGGCGCTGTGGTTTTCCGCTCCACCGCTCGGGTGCCGTCGCCGCTGATGGTTGGCGGAGGTCAGGAAAACTGGCGCCGGGGCGGGACGGAAAATGTGGCTGCGATCAGCGGCTTCGGTGTCGCGGCCCTGGAGGCCCTTGAAGAAACGCGCGGCATGGGCCATGTGAGTGCATTGAAGACCCAGCTCGAAACAGGCCTTCGGACCATTTGCCCCTCGACCGTCATCTTCGGCGAGGGCACTGACCGCCTTGCAAATACAAGCTGTTTCGCCGTGCCCGGTATTTCCGCAGAAACCGCATTGATCGCTTTTGATCTCGAGCGCGTATCCGTTTCGTCCGGATCCGCCTGCTCGTCCGGCAAAGTGTCCGTCTCCCACGTGCTGACCGCCATGGGAGTGGATGAAGACGTGGCGCGCTGTGCATTGCGGGTGAGCATGGGCTGGAACACTACCCAGGCGGATATCAGCGCGGTGCTTGAACTCTGGCCGGCCATTGTGGACCGGCTCAACCCGGGCGCCCGGCACAGGGCTGCTTAAGGGAAGAAAACCGGCGGGAAACCGCCAGAAAATCGCACAGGACAGGAACTGTCCTGTGCAGCAATCGTCAAGGAGCGGGCCGCAGGCCCGTCTAATGGAGGCAAGGGATGCCAGCTGTACAGGAAACCATCGATCAGGTGAAAGCTATCGATGTCGACCAGTATAAATACGGCTTCGTCACCGACATTGAGTCGGAAAAAGGGGCCAAGGGTCTCTCTGAAGAGACCATTCGTTTTCTGTCGGCCAAGAAGAACGAGCCGGAATGGATGACCGAATGGCGCCTCGACGCCTTGCGCCGGTTCCAGCAGATGGATGAGCCGGATTGGGCGCGTGTCTCCTATCCGAAGATCGATTTTGACGACTTATATTACTGGGCGGCGCCGAAATCCGTTGAAGGGCCGAAGAGCTTGGACGAGGTCGATCCGGAGCTTCTGGCGACCTATGAAAAGCTCGGCATTCCGCTTGCCGAACAGGAAATCCTGGCGGGCGTAGAGCCCAAAAACCGGGTGGCCGTGGATGCGGTGTTCGATTCAGTGTCCGTCGTCACCACCTTCAAGGAAGAATTGAAAAAAGCCGGCGTAATTTTTTGCTCCATTTCCGAAGCTCTGCGCGAGTATCCGGATCTGGTGAAAAAATATCTCGGTTCGGTTGTTCCGGTGACGGACAATTACTACGCCACCCTGAATTCGGCGGTCTTCTCCGACGGCTCCTTCGTCTATGTGCCGGAAGGTGTGCGCTGCCCGATGGAACTGTCGACCTATTTCCGCATCAATGAGCAGAACACAGGCCAGTTTGAGCGCACTCTGATCATTGCTGACAAGGGCGCATATGTGTCCTATCTGGAGGGGTGCACGGCACCTCAGCGCGATGAAAACCAGCTGCATGCGGCCGTCGTGGAATTGGTGGCTCTGGATGACGCGGAAATCAAATATTCCACGGTCCAGAACTGGTTCCCGGGCGACAAGGACGGCAAAGGCGGGATCTATAATTTCGTCACCAAGCGCGGCGACTGCCGCGGCAAGAATTCCAAAATTTCCTGGACTCAGGTTGAGACCGGGTCAGCAATCACCTGGAAATACCCGTCCTGCATCCTGCGCGGTGAAAATTCCCGGGGCGAGTTCTACTCCATCGCGGTGTCGAACGGCTATCAGCAGATCGACAGCGGCACCAAGATGATCCATCTGGGCAAAAACTCCTCCAGCCGGATCATTTCCAAGGGCATTTCCGCAGGTAAATCCCAGAACACCTATCGCGGACTGGTCTCCGCCCATCGCAAGGCCTCGAATGCGCGCAATTTCACCCAGTGCGACTCGCTCCTGATCGGTCAGGACTGCGGCGCCCATACGGTGCCCTATATCGAAAGCAAGAATGCATCGGCGCAGTTCGAGCACGAGGCGACCACCTCGAAGATCTCGGACGATCAGATGTTCTATTGCCTGGCGCGGGGTCTTTCTGAGGAAGAAGCGGTTGCGCTGATCGTCAACGGCTTCGTGAAGGACGTAATTCAGCAGCTGCCGATGGAATTTGCGGTTGAGGCACAAAAGCTGATCTCGATCAGCCTGGAAGGATCCGTGGGCTGATTGCCGGCCTGCTAGACGAAAATGACTTGGGCGACACGCCCGCTACAGAAGCAAGGATAGTCTCATGCTTGAGATCAAAAACCTTCACGCCCGCATCGCGGAAGACGAAACCGAAATCCTGCGCGGCATCGATCTGACCGTGAAACCGGGTGAGGTCCATGCGATCATGGGCCCGAACGGTTCCGGAAAATCGACCCTGTCCTACATTCTCGCCGGCAAGGACGACTACGAGGTGACCGAGGGCGAAATTCTGTTCAACGGCGAGAATATGCTGGAGATGGAACCGGATGAACGTGCCGCCGCCGGCATGTTCCTGGCCTTCCAGTATCCGATTGAAATTCCGGGTGTTGCCACCATGGAATTCCTGAAAACCGCCATGAATGCGCAGCGCAAGGCGCGCGGGGAAGACACGCTGTCGATCCCGGATTTCATGAAGCGGGTCAAGGAAGCCGCCAGCCACTTAAACGTGTCCATGGACATGCTGAAACGGCCGCTCAATGTGGGCTTTTCCGGCGGTGAAAAAAAGCGCGCCGAAATCCTGCAGATGTCTTTGCTGGAGCCGACGCTCTGTGTGCTCGATGAAACCGATTCCGGACTTGATATCGACGCGCTGCGGATCGTCTCCGACGGGGTTAACAAGCTGCGGTCTCCGGAGCGCGCAATGGTAGTGATCACTCACTATCAGCGTCTTCTTGATCACATCGTGCCGGATGTGGTGCATGTCCTGTCCAAGGGCCGGATCGTCAAGACCGGTGACAAGGATCTGGCGCTTGAGCTGGAGAAAAACGGATATGCCGACTACATCGAAACGGCCGCCTGAGGGAGCAACGCGACATGAACGCAACTCTGCCCATCAAACATACCCAGGCCGAAAGCGAGCTGTTTGACCGGTTTGAGACTGCCAGGACCGCCCTGGCCGGGTCTGTTGCCGTCAGCGCCTTGAGGGAAGGGGCGATCAGCCGGATCCGGGACAAGGGGCTGCCGCACCGCCGGGTCGAGGAATATAAATATTCCGACCTGCGCGCCTTTCTGAAAACGGCATCGCCGCTGGCAGGTCCTGCGGACAAGGCCTCCGCGGAAAAGCTGCTGGCCGGTGAAGACGCTTACGGTGATCTGGAGCGGTACCGGATTGTGATTGCCAATGGCACGTATCAGCCGGAGCTTTCCGATCACGTGGGCCTTGCCGCTGAAAAGGTTACTGTGACATGCCTTGCAGACGCCCTTGCCGGAGAGGAGGGCGCGCAGCTCCTGAGCGAGCCGAAATCGGCCGCAGGCGATGGCGTTCTGACGCTGAACACCGCCTTTGTTCAAGGTGGGGTGGTCATTTCAGTTGCAGACGGGGCCGATATTTCCAAACCTGTGGAACTGGTGCATGTGGCGACGTCTGAAGGCGCGCAGGTCACTCGCATCAAGGTGAGCGTGGCACAGGGGGCCAAGCTGCGTCTTCTGGAAACATTCATTGGGCAAACTGGTTCTGGCGAACGCAACGCGGTCTTTGAATATGAGGTCGCCGACAAGGCGTTCCTGGCCAGCACACGTCTGGTCGTTGGTGTCTGCGAGGCCGCACACCTCATCACGACGATCGCATCGCTGGGCGCGGAAGCGGAGCTGAAGACCCTTGGCTTCCTGGCCGGGCCGCGTTTTGTGCGCAATCAGCAGTTCGTGGAGTTTACCGGCGAGCATTCGGAAGCCAAAATCTATGGGGTCACCATGGCTGGCGGAGACGATCTGGCGGACCAGACCTTGATCGTTGATCATGCGGTTCCTCATTGCAACAGCCGCGAGTTCTTCAAGTCTGTTCTCGACGGCAGGGCCAAGGGTGTTTATCAAGGCCGCATCAACGTGGCCCAGCATGCTCAGAAGACCGATGGCGAGATGATGACCCAGGCCTTGCTGCTGTCTGAAGACGCGGAAATGGCGAACAAGCCGGAACTGGAAATCTTCGCGGACGACGTCATTTGCGCCCATGGGGCAACCAGCGGTCAGATTGATGAGGATCTTCTGTTCTATTTGCAGGCCAGGGGTATTCCGGAAGCCGAAGCCAGAACGCTGCTGGTGCTTGCATTTCTGTCCGAAGCTATTGAAGAATATGAGGAAGACGACGTGACCGGCGTTCTGGAAAACCGGGTGCGTAACTGGCTTGCCAGCCACTAAAGCAAGTCCGGCAAGGAGCCGCCGACTTTTGAGCTTGGGCGTGTACCAAGACACTTCGGAGCATTTCATTGTCCCTTGTGACAGGGAAATGCTCTGGAGGGACCGAACTTCAACCGGAATGGCTGGGCTGCTTTTTCAGCTCCAGACCGCGTCTGGCATTGTGAGAACAAGGAGCAGCGCCGCATGACGGTCGCGACCGCACACAGGGCCGATGAGGCCACGGGATATGATGTTGAGGCCGTCCGCAGGGACTTCCCGATCCTCTCCCGCGAGGTTTATGGCAAACCATTGGTCTATCTCGACAATGGCGCGTCGGCCCAGAAACCGGCAGCGGTAATAGATGCTGTGTCCAAGGCCTATTCGGAAGAATATGCCAATGTGCACCGCGGCCTGCATTTCCTCTCCAACACGGCCACGGACAATTACGAGGCGGCGCGGGACAAGGTGCGCGCGTTCCTGAATGCCGGCTCCGTGGAGGAGGTGGTGTTCACCCGCTCCACGACCGAAGCAATCAATCTGGTTTCCTATGGCCTGGGACCGGAGTATTTCGGGCCGGGCGATGAGATCGTTCTGTCGATCATGGAGCACCATTCCAATATCGTTCCTTGGCACTTCCACCGGGAGCGCCATGGGGCGGCCCTGAAATGGGTCTATGTCCGCGAAGACGGTTCTTTTGACCTGGACGCCTTTTGCGATGCGTTGAGTGAGCGCACCAAACTGGTTGCGGTGACCCAGATGTCCAATGTTCTGGGCACGGTGGTGCCGGTCAAGGACATCTGCCGGATTGCCCATGAACGGGGTATTCCCGTGCTTGTGGATGGCAGCCAGGCTGCGGTTCATATGCCGGTCGACGTTCAGGACATTGACTGCGATTATTATGTCTTTACCGGCCACAAGGTTTACGGACCGTCCGGCATTGGTGTTTTGTGGGGCAAATCTGAGCGCCTGAAGGCGTTGCGTCCGTTCAACGGCGGCGGAGAAATGATCCTCGACGTCACCGAGGACAAGGTGACCTATAACGATCCGCCGCACCGGTTTGAAGCCGGGACGCCGCCGATTGTTCAGGCCATCGGTCTGGGCGCAGCACTGGACTATATGGACACGCTTGGCCGGGAAAACATCGCCCGCCACGAAGCTGATCTGAAGGACTATGCCCATCAGCGGCTCAAGGAAATCAATTCTTTGCGCATTTTTGGCGAGGCGCCGGGCAAAGGTGCGATCATTTCCTTTGAAATGGCCGGTGCCCATGCCCACGATGTGGCAACCATCATTGACCGGGCTGGGGTGGCGGTCAGAGCCGGGACCCATTGTGCCCAGCCGCTCTTGGCAAGATATGGTGTAACCTCTACATGTCGGGCAAGCTTTGGCCTCTATAACACGCGGGCCGAAGTGGATGCCTTGTATGAATCCCTGCTCAAGGCTCAGAGCTTTTTCGGGTAAGGACGAGCCAGTATGGAAGATGCAACGACCCTAGACACAGCCGCAAATGGCGAAGAACTTCAGGCGGACGTGACAAGCAACAGCGCCATTCCGATGGAAGAGCTTGACCGCTTGACCACGGACATTGTCGGGGCCTTGAAGACGGTCTACGACCCGGAAATTCCTTGCGATATTTACGAGCTGGGCCTGATCTACAAGGTTGATATCGAAGATGACCGGTCGATCAATATCGATATGACCCTCACGGCTCCGGGCTGTCCGGTCGCTGGGGAAATGCCTGGCTGGGTGGAAAATGCGGTGTCTTCAGTGCCAGGGGTAGGTCCCGTGAATGTGGACATGGTCTTCGATCCCCCCTGGACACCCGACCGGATGTCGGACGAAGCCAAGGTCGCGCTCAACTGGTATTGAAGTCAGGCCCTTTTTTTCGCTAAGCTGGCTTCCCATATGAAGACCTGCTCCTTTCAAGGAAGAATGAGGACACAATGGCTGCCGCCGGAAAATTCAAGGTCATGAGCCTGACTGACGCCGCCGCTGACCGGGTGAAGGAACTTGTCGAAACCTCCGACAAGGAGGTTGTCGGCCTGCGGGTCGGGATCAAGAAGGGCGGCTGTGCCGGTATGGAATACACCATGGAACTGGTGGAAGAGGCCAAGCCCGGGGATGATCAGATCGAAGACAAGGGCGCCCGTCTGTTTGTCGATCCGTCTGCCGTTCTGTTTCTGCTCGGTACGGAAATGGACTTCGAAGTGACCAAGTTCCGCGCAGGCTTTGTGTTCAAGAACCCGAATGAAGTGTCGGCCTGCGGGTGCGGCGAATCGGTGTCGCTACAGGCCGCCGACATGACCACTCTGGCCCGTTGAGCCGGGGAAACAGGGCCGGACCGGCCTGGCTTTTCTGATAAGAGACTTTCATGAGACTGTTTGAGCGTCTGAAGACCGACGCCGTCCGGCAATGGGCGGATTACACCGATCATGCCTTTGTGCAGCAGCTTGGCAACGGAACCCTGCCTCTGGAGTGCTTCAGACACTATATGGTACAGGACTATCTCTTCCTGATCCAGTTTGCGCGCGCTTATGCGCTTGGGGTCTATAAAAGCCATAGCGTGGACGATATGCGCCAGTCCCTGGAAGGGGTGAAGGCGATTTTGGATGTAGAGCTGGAGCTGCATCTGGAGCTTTGCGCCGGTTGGGGCATGCAACGGGACGACATTGAAAAAGCGCCTGAAGACACGCCCACAATGGCGTATACGCGCTTTGTTCTGGATGCAGGCATGGCCGGCGATCTGCTGGACCTGCAGGCAGCCCTGGCCCCCTGTGTGATGGGGTATGCGGAGATTGGGAAACGTCTTCACGAGAGCGGCTGCAGCCACCCCGACAATCCCTATCACCGTTGGATCGCAGAATATGCTGGCGCCGACTATCAGGCTCTGGCCAAGGGATTCGAAGACTGGTTTGAGGCGACCGCCCAAACGAGTTTGACCGAAGGCCGTTATCCCCGGACCCTGTCGACTTTCGAAAAAGCGTGCCGTCTGGAAAGTGACTTCTGGCAGATGGGGCTCAACACATCATCTTGATCAGCGTCAGATCAGGGAAGGCCCTGATCTGACCGCCAGTTTCATGCGTGTCACGTTCATTTGGATTTGGCACCCTCCGATGAAACGTGATGTGCGCTCGATCTCTCGAGCCTGTCGGCATCTTCAGGCTCAGGCACCAAAACCAGCGAATTTGTGCGCGCTCAGATCGTGTTCTGTCTTCACCATGTTCCGGCCCGCATTTTTGGCCGCATAGAGGGCTTCATCGGCCCGGGCCACAATCGAATGCGCTGTATCCATCGCATCAAAGATGGCGATGCCGACCGAAATGGTCACCCGGCCCAGGTTCTCGCCAGTGGAACGTTTGACGAGCTCCTTGGATTGAACGGCGGCCCGGATGCTCTCGCCAATCTCCGCAGCATGGTCCAGTTCGGACTGCGGAAGAAGGATCGCGAATTCCTCGCCGCCATAGCGGCAGGCAACGTCCTGGCTTTTGACATTCTGCTTCACGGCCAGCGCCACAAGACGCAGCACCTGATCACCGGTCTGGTGGCCATAGGTATCGTTGAACTGCTTGAAGTGATCGATATCCGTCATCAGAAGCGCAAAGCTTCGTCCGCTTTCTTTGGCGTGTTCGATGATCTTCTCGATGGAGACTTCGAAGTGTTTTCTGTTGTTGAGGGTCGTCAGCTCATCTGTCAGCGACTCGTAGCGGATCGCTTCGAGGGATGACTGAAGGGTCTCGATATGTTTTTTGGATTCAAGCAGCTGGCTTTCCAGCTTCCGGTTGGAGACCACCGCATTCTGGGTCGACTTGACCAGATGGGTGACATAGATCTGCAGCTTTTCCGGGTCGGTGAGCTCCTGGATCTTGCGCCCGGCCTGTTCAAGAGCCGCGCCATAATCAGAGGTCACGTCCGCGCTGAGTTTCAGCGAATCGATCAGATCTTCAACTTCTCTGGAAACTTTTGTGCCAACTTCGTCAAGCCGGTCGCCAAGGCGCGTTGGCGACAGAAACCGCGCATAGAGATCAAGCATCTCGTCCGAGTTGATACGGCCTTCTTTTTGAATTGTCTCGTTGACAGCCCTGTTCAGGCCCTGATTGTATCCGGCAGAATACGTGTACCAGAGCTCATAAGAACGCGGATAGGCAGGCAGCGTGTTTTTCTTGATATAATCTATTGCAGACTCACCATAAGTGATCGTCCGCTTGTGGTCGTCTTCTTCCGACATAAAGGTTCTCTCGACTTAGTCCTGCGCATCCGCCCCACACGGGCGCAAGAGCTATGTCCAAATTCTGCCGGAAGGTTTAAGGACCGGTTAAGCTTAAGGCCGAACCAACATTAAAAGTGACGTTAGGATGCTTTTTTGGGCCGTGGCTCCCGCAAAAGGAAAGCAGGGATATGCACACCTGCGCTGAAGGCCGGTTCCTGCTTGCCGGACTTAGGTTTCTTTCCGGCAGGTTTGCGGGGCAGGGGAGACACGGTCGCACTCTGACCCGCTTCAGGTGCCTCGGCTTCAGTCACCACTTCCGGCTCCCGCTGCTTGCGGCGGCGGCCTGTGGGCTTTGCTTGAGCCTCGTTGTCATTGCTGGATTCAGCGGCGGCCTTGCTACTGGCCTTGCCACCTTTGCGCCGGGCTTTGCGTTCCTTGGCAGCAGCTTCAAAGTCCATCGGATCTCCAAGCCATTCAATGGACTGTTTGATCAGGCTTTCAATGGCGTCGAGATATTTCTTGTCTTCGCCCGTCACCAGTGTAAAGGCGGCTCCGCTGCGGCCGGCCCGGCCCGTGCGTCCGATGCGGTGAACATAGTCTTCCGCGTTGCTCGGCACATCATAGTTAAACACGTGGCTGACTTCGGGAATATCGAGGCCCCGGGCGGCGACATCACTGGCCACCAGCAACTTGATGTTTCCTTTACGGAAATTGTCCAGCATCATCATACGCGTGCGCTGGTCCATGTCACCGTGGAGCGCGCCAACATTATATTCATGACGTTCCAGTGACCGGAACAGGGTCGACACGTCGCGCTTGCGGTTGCAGAACACGATCGCGTTTTTCAGGTCTTCAGCCTCTTCGAGCAGTTCCCTCAAAGCGGCGCGCTTCTCATATTCCTTCGACGGCGAGGATTTCAGGCGCTGCGTAACATTGTCAGATGTAGATGAGGTGGGAGCCACCTCAATCTTGGCCGGGTTCTGAAGAAAGGAGTCGGTCAGTCGCTGGATTTCCGGTGGCATGGTGGCCGAGAAGAACAGGGTCTGCCGGGTGAACGGGATCAGTTTGCAGATACGTTCAATATCGGGAATGAAGCCCATGTCGAGCATCCGGTCGGCCTCGTCAATCACAAGGATTTCAACGCCTTGCAACAGAAGTTTGCCGCGCTCGAAATGATCCAGCAGGCGGCCCGGGGTTGCGATCAGAACGTCGGTGCCACGGTCCAGTTTGCGGTCCTGCTCGGCAAAAGAAACGCCGCCGATCAAAAGCGCAACATTGAGCTTGTGATTGGTGCCGTATTTTTCGAAGTTCTCTTCAACCTGGGCGGCAAGTTCGCGTGTCGGTTCCAGAATAAGCGTGCGCGGCATTCTTGCGCGGGCGCGGCCCTTTTCCAGAAGCGTCAGCATGGGCAAGGTGAAACTTGCCGTCTTTCCTGTCCCGGTCTGGGCGATGCCGAGAATGTCGCGCCGCTCAAGGACTTGAGGGATCGCGCCAGCCTGAATGGCGGTAGGGTCCTTATAACCGGCTGCATCGACTGCAGCGAGCACCTTCTCGCTAAGACCGAGAGTATCAAATGACATGGAGCGTTTTGCCCGGATGTTGTGATTGTAGGAAAATGGCACTTAGGAGACCGTTTGTGCCATCGTGCGCACACACTACAGTCATGCGCTGCAGTGTCAATGCGCCTGGGTGGCGAAACACCAAGAAAATCGAGCATTTGCGGGCATGATTTGCCAACTCAGTTAATAGTGTCGCTCAATTGCCATCTAAAATTTTCTTTTCAAGTCGATGCGCGCAGCAGTATCGACTCTAAAGAACAGGTCATTTTGCCGCAAAGGTTCAGGGTTATCGCTTATGGAAGCGTGGCTTCAGGACCGTGAAACCGTGTCAGTCCGGAAACAGTCGGCCAAATGAAACATATCCAGCGCACGAATACTGCGTCCCGGTGCCTGGCATGCTGACCGAAACAGATCCCGTAAAGTTGCTGCTGGCAGCGCCAAGCAAACAAAAGGTATTCCGTTTGTCTTACCGGACACCCTGCTGCGCTTGAGGGGCGCAACAATTGCCCTGTGCCCCGACCTTGGCCGGACTCAGATGTCGAGATCGTCGGCAAATTCGGCATTTTCCTGAATAAAGCGGAACCGTGCTTCGGGCTTGTTGCCCATCAGGCGTTCAACCGTGTCATTGGTCGTGCCGATATCGGCTTCCACCACATCCACCTTCAACATGGATCGTTTGGCAGGATCCATGGTGGTTTCCTTGAGCTGGGCCGGCAGCATCTCACCGAGTCCCTTAAACCGGCCGATTTCGACTTTTGATTTTCCCTTGAAGGCCGTTTCGAGCAACTCATCCTTGTGGGCATCGTCGCGGGCATAGAGGGTCTTGCCGCCCTGACTGAGGCGGTAAAGCGGGGGGACGGCCAGATAGAGATGGCCGCTGCGGATAAGCTCCGGCATCTCCCGGTAGAAGAAAGTGATCAGGAGGGAGGCAATATGGGCACCATCCACGTCCGCATCGGTCATGATCACGATTTTTTCGTAGCGCAGGTCGCTGTCCCGGTACTGGGAGCGTGTGCCGCAGCCTAGAGCCTGAATAAGATCGGCCAGTTGCTGGTTCGCAACAAGCTTGTCGCGCCCCGCATTGGCAACGTTAAGGATCTTGCCGCGCAGAGGCAGTACGGCCTGGTTGGACCGGTTACGGGCCTGTTTGGCGGAGCCGCCAGCGGAATCTCCCTCCACGATGAAAAGCTCGGTGCCGTCGGCCTGATTGGCAGAACAGTCGGCTAGCTTGCCGGGCAGGCGCAGTTTGCGGACAGCTGTCTTGCGGGCTACATCCTTTTCTTGCCGACGGCGCAAACGCTCCTCAGCCCGGTCGATGACCCATTCCAGCAGCTTGTTGGCCTGATTCGGAGAGGCGGTGAGCCAATGGTCGAACGCATCGCGCACGGCCATTTCCGTAATCCGGGTGGCTTCGTTGGTGGCGAGCTTGTCTTTGGTCTGGCCGACAAATTCCGGCTCCCGGATGAACACAGACAGCATGCCCCCGGCCGAAGTCATCACGTCGTCACCGCTGATGATGCTGGCTTTCTTGTTGTTTGTCAGTTCCCCATAGGCTTTCAGACCACGCATCAGAGCGTAGCGGAACCCGGCCTCGTGTGTGCCGCCCTCCGGGGTGGGCACCGTGTTGCAGTAGGAATTGACGAAGCCGTCGCCGGCAAACCAGTTCACGGCCCATTCGACAGAGCCATGCTTGCCGGTTTTGTCGGTGCGGCCTGCGAAAATCTCGTCAACGACCCGGCGTTCCTTTTCAAGCCGTTCGCTGAGAAAGTCCTTCAGCCCGCCGGGGAAATGGAACACAGCCTCCGCCGGGGTCGGGTCCTTCTCGGACAGAAGGTCCGGTGCACAATGCCACCTAATCTCGACGCCGCCGAACAGATAGGCCTTGGACCGCGCCATTTTGAGTAGCCGGGCGGGCTGAAATTTGGCCCCTTTGCCGAAAATCTGCTCATCCGGCGTGAAACGGACCAGAGTACCCCGCCGGTTCTGGGTATCGCCAACCATCTCAAGCGGGCCTTGCGGGTGTCCCCTGTGGAAGGTCTGGCGGTACAGTTTGCGGCTGCGCGCCACTTCAACAACAAGTTCAGACGACAGGGCATTGACCACAGAGACCCCGACCCCGTGCAAGCCTCCGGAGGTTTCATAAACCTTGCTGTCGAATTTGCCGCCCGCATGCAGGGTGGTCATGATCACTTCCAGCGCGGACTTGTCCTTGAATTTGGGGTGCGGATCGACGGGAATGCCTCGGCCATTGTCGACAATGGCCAGGGAGCCGTCCTCGGCAAGCGACACATCAATCCATGTTGCGTGTCCGGCGACCGCCTCGTCCATGGAGTTGTCGATCACTTCGGCAAACAGGTGATGCAGCGCCTTTTCATCGGTGCCGCCAATATACATGCCCGGACGCCGCCGGACCGGCTCGAGCCCTTCAAGAACCTCAATATCTGCCGCCGAGTAGTCGTCCGGCACAGGCACGTGTGGCGGCGGGGGAGCTTTTTTTGGAGCAGGCTTTACAGCCTCGTCTCGTTCAGAAGACGAGACCGCCGCATTGCCAGCAAAGAGATCGTTTTTTGCGCTCATTCCATATTGCCTGAAAGGTTCGAAGCTGTGGTTGCCAGGGTCCAGCGCCGTTACCTACACCGAATCACGGACAAGTTTGAAGGACAAATGAAGAACGGCAAAGGAAATTGCCGGAATGCGCCCGTTTTCAACAGGCAGACCCTTCATTCCCGGTGGGAAACAGATCATCAACCAGACTGTGATCTAATGGGCATGCAAAGGGAATGGGCAGGGCAGGTGGCCGAAATGTGCCAATTCGGCAACACTCGGCAACAGAGTTGGTCCTGAGGCGCAGGATTGGGTGAATTGCCGCTGTTCAGCCATGTTTAGCAGACAACCCTTGCGCTAAGTTCGGGTTGCTAAGCGGCTTGGACAAACTGTGCAGTCTGCTGAAGACAGGGACGTAAATCCCGCAAAAGGCCGTGGTTGGACGCAGAATGGTCCAACTTAAGCCGAATTGATAGGCCAGCTTGGCCCTTGCAGGAAAAAGAACCGCCGGATGGCAGACAGGCGGTCAGAAGAGAAAAAAAATGCGCGAGGCGCGAACAAAAATAAGGGCCGTTAGAGATGGTCGGCTCAGCGATATTGCGCGGTCGCTGGCTCATCTTGTGACAGGCCAATTGAATGCTGAGGCGCTGCAGCCCGGCAGGGGGCGCCGGTTTGCTGTGCTCGTCGCCCTGACATTCCTGACGCTTGGCAGCCAGACGGCCGCCTTTGACGGTCAGCCGACCCAGCTGGATACGATCGGACCGGAAGACCTGTCGCCGCGCGAAGCGCTGCGTGCTGGTGCCCGGCAGTATTATTCCGGAGACAAGGCCGGGGCACTCAATTCACTGCAATATGCTGCTGAAAACGGGCAATCCATGGCGGCGTGGAAGCTTGGCGAAATGTATGCCAAGGGCGACGGTGTTGTAGAAGACGATCTCAAGGCCTTTCAGTATTACAGCCAGATCATCCGCGATCACGGGGATGACGGTCCGAACTCGCCCGATGCTCCGTTTGTAGCCAGCGCCCTTGTGGCCCTTGGGACCTATTATCTGAACGGGATTGAGGGCAGCGTTCCCAAAAGCGAAAATCAGGCCCGTCAGATTTTTACCCACGCGGCCTCCTATTTCGGAGATGCGGAAGCGCAGTATGAGCTGGGCCGGATCTATCAGGACAGCAATGCCCGCATGGCCGTGCGCTGGTACAATCTGGCCGCCCTGAAGGGGCATGTGGGTGCACAGGCGCGGCTTGGCGAAACACTTTATGCTACGGGGTCTTCGGACAAGAAAAAGGTCCGCGGCCTGATGTGGATGACTGTTGCCCGCGAACAGGCCAGTGGCACGGATGCCGGCTGGATCAACGCCCTGCATGAGCAGTATTTCGCTGTCTCGTCCGAAGCTGTGCGCCAGCGGGCCCGGAAACTTGCAGATGCCTGGATCGCCCAGAACCGCCCGGACATGGTTGCCGCTCAGCAGATTGGCGCTCAGTAAAGCACCGCATACGTCCTTCCGTCCGGCAGACTTCCAGCCGGACGCGGATTCGCTAGCGCTTCAAGTCAAGTCATCGCCTGCCGCTCCTCAAGCACTGCCGTCCTGCTGGCTCAATGTGTCAGCCTGGCTTGCTGGGAAGAGCCTCTTGCTGGTCAAGGAGGGGGGCCGTCCCGGGCGGCGCAGTCAGCTCCGGGCGCAGGCCGGGGGCAAGGGCTGAGAACGGGCAGGGGGCATTGCTCATTGTCCAGGATGTGTTGTTGAGCACCATGGAGCAGGTCGCCATACGCATGCCATCGGGACTTTTCAGGCAGATTGACTCTCCGAGACCGTAGTCCTCGCCATTGTAGCGGCACGTGCAGGACACAGACTGCGCACTGGCCACGCTTCCGACAAGAAACAGTAAGAGACAAAGGCCTGGTCTCAAACCTTTGAGTGGATTGGATCTGAGACAATGGCCAAAAAGACCGGCGCCGGTGCCTGTAACCGGGAAAAAAGTTTGTCCGCGTGGTGCCGGAGCGGACGGAAAGCGGCGTTCGGTCATCCCATCATGGCAAAAGAGTACCAGAAAGGCGGAACGCTGCAAGTTTTGCCTTAGTCAGGCCTCTCCTAACGGGGCACGGCCCCGGGAGAGGGCGGGGAAGCTCTCTTTCGCGCGCTGCGGTCATTTGGATTGAAACCGCTTTGTCTTTTGCCTGAAAGTCTCAGACTTCAGACGGCGAAAGGACCATATGTAAAACGCGATGTCTCCGAAAGGTCAAGCCGCCAAGTCGACCCAGACCGGAACATGGTCAGAGGGCTTTTCCCAGCCCCGGACATGTTTGTCGATCCCGCAGCCCGTCATACGGTCGCAGGCCTGGGGCGACATCAGGATGTGATCAATCCGGATACCGTTGTTCTTCTGCCAGGCGCCTGCCTGATAATCCCAGAATGTATAAGTTTCGCTTGCATCCGTGCAGGCGCGGACCGCCTCTGTGAAGCCAAGATTGACAAGTTCCCGGAACCTCTGGCGGCTTTCAGGCTGAAACAGCGCATCTCCCAGCCAGTTTTCCGGGGTCCTGGCGTCAATCGGGTCCGGAATCACATTATAGTCGCCGAGAAGCAGATAGGCGCCTTCTTCCTGAAGGCGCTTTTCCGCATGGGATATCAGCCGGTCCATCCAGGCAAGTTTATAGGGAAATTTCTCGGTTCCGAGCGGATTGCCATTGGGCAGATAGAGGCATCCGAGCCGCACAGGCCCCTTGTCGGTTGATACTGAACCTTCAATGAAGCGGGCCTGCTCGTCACTGTCATCCCCGGGAAGACGGCGCATCACGTTTTCCAGCGGGCGTCTGGAGAAGAGGGCCACACCGTTGAACCCTTTCTGGCCGACGGTTTCAACGTGATATCCCAGATCCTCAAAGGGCTGGCGTGGAAAATTTTCATCAACCGATTTGATCTCCTGCAGGCAGGCGATCTCTGGGGTGGCTTCTTTCAGCCATTCCAGAACAGTGTCGATGCGTGCCTTCACGCCATTGATGTTCCAGGTGGCAATCTTCATTGGCCGGGGAGCTCCTTGACCGCGAGAGCCGGAGCTCCGGCCAGGTCCGTGTTTTGGGGCGTCAAATCGTGAAACTGGTCCCGCAGCCGCAGCCGGCGGTCGCGTTGGGATTATTGATCTGAAACGATTGTCCGATCAGATCGTCAACAAAATCGATCTCGGATCCGCCCATATATTGCAGGGAGACGGCATCGATCAGCACGGTGGCGCCGGGGTTTTCGATCACGAGATCGTCGTCTTCCGTGGTGGCAACAACGTCATATTTATACTGCAGCCCGGAGCAGCCGCCGCCTTCCACACTGACCCGCAGCATGCTGCCGGCCGGTTCTTTCGACAATATCCGGGCAATGCGCTTGGCAGCGCGCTCGCTGACTGTTACTCGATTTTCAAGTGTTTCGGTCATGGTTTACCGACTCGCTAGGCTCTTGCTGTCCGCAAGAGTGTGAAACCAGATGTTTAGAGATAAGTATGGTTTGAAGCCGCCCGCGTCAATCGGCGCCGTCCGGCAGGACCCGGGAAGTTTTTGTGAAAGATGACAGGCCAGATATGAAAACGGATATTGGGTTCGGCGCACAATCCCGGGCGGCCTTTGCGGAAAATCCTCTGAAAAGCCAGGGCCGTTTGTGCCCGGAACCGGAAAGTCCGACCAGAACACCCTTTCAGCGCGACCGGGACAGGATCATTCATTCCTCCGCCTTCCGGCGGCTGAAGCACAAGACACAGGTCTTTGTCTATCACGAGGGCGATCACTTCCGCACACGGCTGACCCATACGATTGAAGTGTCGCAAATTGCCCGGTCCCTGGCCCGGGCCTTGCGTTTGGATGAGGATCTGGCGGAATGCCTGGCCCTGTCCCATGACCTTGGCCACACTCCATTCGGCCATGAAGGCGAGGATGTCATGCACGACTGTATGGCCCCGTTTGGCGGATTCGACCACAATGCTCAGTCCCTGCGCGTTGTAACCCATTTGGAACAGCGTTACGCGGAATTCGATGGACTCAACCTTGCCTGGGAAACCCTGGAAGGGCTGGTGAAACACAACGGCCCGCTGGTCGGCCCGGACGGGTTGCCCCTTGGCAAGTTCAAGGACAGCGACCTCCCGTTTGCGATCCGCGAATATGCGCTGAAACAGGATCTTCGCCTGGACACCTGGCCGGGCGGAGAGGCGCAAGCCGCTGCCATCGCCGATGACATCGCCTATGACGCCCATGATCTGGATGACGGCTTGCGGGCCGGTCTCTTTGCGATCGAAGATATGCGCGATGTTCCGTTTCTCGCTGATATTCTGCGTGAAGTGGATGCAAAATATCCCGGCCTGGAAGAGGGGCGGCGTATTCATGAGATCGTGCGCAGATCCATCACCCGTATGGTGGAAGACGTCATCGGAGAGGGCTTGCGCAACATAGAAGCGCTCAAGCCGCAAAGCGCGGAAGATATCCGTCTGGCCGGAAAAATGATGATCGGGTTTTCCCCCGAAATGGTGCGCGCGGAAAAAGAGGTGAAACGCTTTCTTTTTGCCCGGGTTTACCGGCACAAGGACGTGCTCGCCGTGCGCAAGCTGGTGGCCCGGGTTGTGAAGGACCTGTTTTCGAAGTTCCAGTCGGACCCTGTCTTGATGCCGTCTCCCTGGAACCGGGATCTTGAAGGTTTGAGCGAAACAGAAATTGCGCGCCGCATCTGTGACTATATCGCCGGCATGACAGACCGGTATGCTATTGAAGAACACCGCAGATTGTTTGACGACACTCCGGAATTGGGGTAGGCGCTCGGTCAACTCTTTGGGCCCTGTCGCACCGGCATTACGGATTGTTGTTGCGTGCGGGGTTCCAGGTATGGAAGATCCAGACAAGACCGGTGTTCGATGAATATCTTTGAAGACTTCACGCTGCGTGTTAAAAACGCGCTACAAGATCTTGATTTAAAAGGTGTAAATGACTCACCTCCGGATCTTGCGCGCGTCGTTGTTGAATCTCCGCGCGATCCCGATCATGGGGATCTGGCGACAAATGCCGCCATGGTGCTGGCAAAGCAGCTCGGCATGAAACCGCGCGACCTTGCCGAAAAACTCGTGGCTAAACTGGCCGACGACCCTGAAATCACGGAAACCTCGATCGCCGGACCCGGCTTCATCAATCTGCGCGTTGCCTCCACCGTGTGGCAGCGGGTTCTGGCGAGTGTGCTCGACGAGGGCGCGCGGTTTGGGGCAATAACACTTGCCGATCCGCCGAAGGTGAATGTGGAATATGTGTCTGCCAATCCGACAGGGCCAATGCATGTGGGCCATATCCGCGGCGCGGTGGTTGGCGATGCTCTGGCCAATCTTCTGGCTTTTGCGGGCAATTCGGTCGTCAAGGAATATTATATCAACGATGCAGGCTCCCAGATCGAAACGCTGGGCCGAAGCGCTTTTCTGCGTTACCGCGAAGCCCTTGGAGAGGAGATCGGCGAGATCCCGTCCGGTCTTTACCCGGGAGACTATCTGAAGCCGGTGGGAGAAGCACTCAAGCAGGCCTATGGCGCCGGGCTGCTGGACAAAGCAGAAGAGGAGTGGCTCCCGCTGGTCAAGGAAACCTCCATTTCCGCAATGCTGGAGCTGATTCGCGAAGATCTGGCGGCGCTCGGTGTGGAGCATGAGGTCTTTTACTCAGAAAAGACGTTGCATATGCGCAGCGGCACCAACGGCTCCCTGATCGACCGGATGCTGGACGGGTTACGGGATAAGGGCCTTGTTTATGAAGGCACGCTTCCCCCGCCCAAAGGCAAGGTTCCGGAGGATTGGGAAGACCGGGAGCAGACCCTGTTCCGGGCGACTGATTTTGGCGATGATACGGACCGGGCGCTGAAAAAATCAGACGGTTCATATACTTATTTTGCGGCCGATGTCGCCTATTTCCAGGACAAGTTCGAGCGCGGCTTTGCGCAAACCATCTACGTTCTCGGGGCGGATCACGGTGGTTATGCCAAACGGCTTCAGGCGGTCGGCAAGGCTGTTTCGGGTGGTGAGACGGATGTGATTGTCAGGTTCTGCCAGCTGGTCAAGCTGATGCGAGACGGCGAGCCTGTGAAAATGTCGAAGCGCTCCGGCGACTTCATCACCCTACGGGAGGTCGTCGACGAGGTTGGGCCTGATCCGGTGCGTTTCATGATGCTGTTCCGCAAGAATGATGCACCACTCGATTTCGACTTCAAGAAGGTCACGGAACAATCGAAAGACAATCCGGTCTTTTACGTGCAGTATGGTCACGCCCGGTGCTGCTCGGTCCTGCGGCAGGCGGCTGAAGAGCTGCCGCATCTGGCCAAGGGCGACATTGACCTGAGGCAGGCGGACTTCTCACAACTCGATGACAAGGGCGAGCTGGAGTTGATCGCCAAGATGGCCGAATGGCCGAAAGTGGTGAATGCGGCGGCCGAAACACATGAGCCGCATAGAATCGCCTTTTATCTACATGAACTGGCGAGTTCTCTCCATGGCCACTGGAATAGAGGCAAGGAAATGCCGCAATTACGTTTTATTGACGCTGGTAACCCGAAATTAACCCTAGCACGTCTTGCTCTGGTTCGTGCTATATCTTTGGTGCTGGCATCAGGTCTTTCGATTCTCGGCGTGAATGCACCTGAAGAAATGCGTTAAAGAGTAGACTATCAACCAGCGCGTCGACATCTGGGTGCAATGGTGAAACGGGACCGGTTTTCGTATAGCTCATGGCAAATGATTACGAAAATAACAAAGACGATCTGAACCGCCCCGCCGGTGAGGCTGGCACGGACAAGCCAGCCGTCGACGACCCGCTTCTTGAATTGGCGCGGATCGTCCAGAAGAATACGCAATTGGGGGCAAATGTGAGTGGCGGCCGGGTAGGCAATACGGACTATTTCGCAGGTTTGGATGACTTTACATCTGATGCCGATGACAAAGCGCCCGACCCGCAGCCGCAGATAGATATGCCTGTCTCCCCGGTTCCGTCGCAGCCCGTTGCGGAATCCCCGGCACCGCCGCCCCCGGTCGCCAAAGCTCCGGAGACAACCCAGCCCCCGCACACTCCGGGCGCCCAGGAGCCCGTGGCGCCTCTCGTTGGACAGTTGCGGGAACAGTTCTTCGCCCGGCAGAACCTCGATGACACTGCGAGCCCCATTCCCCCGGCCTCCCTTGCACCGGGCGGAACAGTGCGGATGCCTGGCACACATGATCCGGTGCCGCCTGCGTCCGAATCCCGTGGACCGGTTTCACCGCTTTGGCCACAAGCACCGATTGCCGAAGACGGGCGGGAAAAAGAGCAGGTTGAAATGCCGGAGGTTCCTTCTCAGGAACCGGTCTTGGCGCCGGAGCCACCTTTAGACGAGCCACGCCTTTATAGTCCGCTCTCTTCACCGCCTGCCGAGCCAGATCCTGTGCCGCCGGCGACCGAGCCAAGCATTCAGCCCGCCCAGCCCCAGGGGTATCAGATCGGACGCGCGACCGCTTCACCGTTCCAGAGACGCTCTTCGCCGGTCGAGACGCAAGCGCAGGAAACGGGGCGTCCGTCCACAGTGTCCATCGATCTTGAGCAGAATTTGTCCGCTGAGCTTGAAGACGAACTGATTGGCGCCTTGCGGCAATCGGTTGGGGACGAACCGGCTGCACAATCTGTCACGCCTGGCTCGTCTGCCTTTCCCGGCGCTTCTCATCTTTCCAGCACATCTGGCGGGTATTCGGATCCGTTTCAGGACCTCACGGAACCGGTGACCGTAGCTCCGCACCCGGACTCGGGTGCACGAGACAGGATTACATCTCTTCAGCCCGCTGATCCGGGTCTGGCCGCGCGGGAGGTCTCTCCGCGTGTTGGCGGGGCGAACACCACGCCCGACTATCTGGCATCCCAAGTCACCGCCGGTCATGCCCGTCCGGAACCGGGCTCGTCCCAGACCCGGAAATTTGAGCCCGATCTTTCCATGCTAGCGCCGCAGCAGACCACGGAGCCTGAAAAGTCCGTTGAACCTGAAAAAAACTCCGCTGAACCGGTCACGCCCGGTGCAAGAGCTCCTGAAGCGCGCCGTCCGGCGATTAACGAGAGCGACTTCCTGGCAGCCCTGAGCCCGGCAGAGCGTCCGCCCGCACCGGTTTCGCCTCCTGTGAAGTCCGATCTGGATGACAGTCCGGCCGGGATTGATGCACTGTTTGCGGATCTTGATTTTCCAGATCCCGTGGACCGCAAGACCAAAGAGCCTGCTTTGGAGGCACGCTTGCCGGAGGCCGCCTCAGAACCGTCTTTGAAAGCGGCCTTGGCCAGTGCAGATGCTGCCGATGCTGCCGACAGTATTGACGATATGGCTTGGCCTGCTGCGGCTCAGGCTGTGCCTCAGGCCGAGGAGGACGAAACCCCTCCGCCACCGGGAGGCTACGATCTCGATGCGGTGGCCCGGGCCATGCAGGAAAGCGACCCGAGCCTGAGCGGAGCCGGTGTCTTGCCACCACACCCGGCGGCCGAAGCGGCCGCAGTGCCCGGCGTAGAGGAGAGGTCGCGCAAAGGCCTTTATGTCATTCTCGGCATAGTCGGGATCGCTGCGCTTGGCGGCGGTGCGTTCATGATGATGGATGGCGACAGCGTCCAGGTGCCCGATGGGCCGCCCCCGGTGATTGCGGGGCTTGAAAAGCCCTTGAAAATCATGCCGGATCAAAGCCAGCCGGAACCCAACGGGCAGGCGTCCAAGCTGATCTATGACAGGGTGAACGAAGCTGAGGCAACAGCACCGTCACGGCTGGTTCTTCCTGAAACAACCGAACCGGCCAACCTGCCTCCGGCCCCCGGGCCTTCTGAAAATGGGGCGGATCTCGCGCCCGGCGCCCCGAAACAGGTACGGACTTTGACGTTCCGTCCGGACGGGACGATCATTTCCGGTGACGATGGCGCTTCAGCATCGGCTGCCACCGCGCCCCCTCAAGTGCCAGCTGCCTCTGCACCGGTCACACCGACTGCGCCTGTGCGCGGGGTCACGAGTGAGGCGCCCGCAATTGGCACAGGTCTGCCAAGCGAGCAGGTTCCTGCGGTCTCAGCACCGTCTCCGGTGCCCAGTACGCCTGCCATTGTTGCCTCCGCTGCGCCAGCTGCTGCTGTTGAGAGCGAAGAAAATGGGGCGTCTGGACCTGCTCCTTCCGTTCTGCCCCGGAAAAAGCCGGCTGTTCCGCAAGGCTTTTCCGGTGGGCAAACCGCACCTGCTGCTACGGCGCAGAGCAGCGGCCCGCTTAACCTCGCAAATGCGGCGCCGAGCCAGGCCCCGGCTGCCGGTGCGGTGAGTGCGTCTGGGCAAGTCGGGACGATCCCGCCCGGCACCTATATCGTTCAGGTGACCTCACAACGCACTGCAGATGCGGCCAGCGGTGCCTACACAGCGCTTCAGCGGCGCTTCCCGGGCGTTCTTGGAAACCAGGAGGCTGTCATTGTTGCAGCTGATCTGGGCGATCGGGGTGTGTTCTACCGGGCCCGGATACCGAAGAGTTCCCGCGAAGAGGCGGTTACGCTGTGTGAAAGCCTGAAAGGGGCGGGCGGGGACTGTTTTGTGCGCCGTCAGCCCTGACAGGTCTGGTTGAACCAAAACCACGCGACTTGGCGGACATAAATCTGGTTCTGGCTGAACGCGGCCAGCTCCCATCAAAAGGCTGGTCGTCGGGATTTTTATTCGGCAGCTTCTATTCGGCAGCTTCTATTCGGGTTTCGGTCAGCCTTCCTGTGAGATCGGCGGACAGATCCCGGTAGACTTTCGCGATGGCATCCATGGCCTTGCGGACGGCCGGTTCCCGGCGCACATCCCGATGAACGATGATGTGTTCCGGATAGGTCAGCTCCGCCAGGGGCCCAGAAAGCGGAACGAGATCCGGATGGGCATTGCCCATGAAAACGGGTAGCAGGGAAAGTCCAGCGCCGGATACGGTCATGTTCAAGAGTGTGGTGATCGTGTTCGTTCGCAGACGCGGGCGGAGGACCTTGTGGTCTTCCATCCAGCGCATATGGGCTGGATACCAAAGGTCATCAGGCGCAAATCCAAGCCAGTCGCAGGCGGCGAACCTGTCATCGGTCAAGGCTTCAGGATGTGAGGCCACATAGGATCGTGCGCCAAAAATGCCATAGGCCAGATCGCCGACCTTCCGGGCAATCAGCGTATCTGTTTCGGGAAGGCAGTGGCGGATTTGCAATTCGATGCTTCGGGTCTGATGGTCAACATTCCGGTGGCTGGAGATCAGTTCAAGTTCGATCCCGTCAAGAAGGGCTGACAATGCTGCGAAACGATCCGTGAGCACCCTGGCACGGACTTCGTCCACCGCAACGCGCACAACCTTCAAGGAGGCTCCGGACAGGTCCGGCAGCACACGGGAGGCAGCTTCTGCGCTCTTGCGCATCTGGGCGGCAAGGGGGATCAGGCGCACTCCGGCTTCCGTCGGCTTGAGGCCCGTTGGGGTCCTGTCGAAGAGACGGGCGCCGATACGGTCTTCGAAGGCTTTCAGGCGCCGGCTCAGCTGCGGCTGGCTGAGATCCAGCGCCTTTGCGGCGCCGGACAGGGAGCGCATGCGGGCGGCTGCATCAATGAGTTTCAGATCATCCCAATTCATAAGACATCTATACAGAAGTGCAAAAATTCGGGCAATAGCATGTGAATATGCATGGCTGGCATGGGCAATTGAGGAGTTCCAACCTACCGTTTGACCCGGTAGAGATGCCGGACTCACCCAATGGAGACGGCCATGGCGCCCAATAGCGACTATTTGCGACAGGAAAATACGGGTCTTGCGGTTCTGCTGGCGGTCGCAGGCATGGCGGCCTTCACACCTGTTTTTGCGGCCGGAAAGATTGCCGATGGGCTTTTGCCGGTGGCTGTTCTGGTTTGGCTCCGGTTTCTGGGAGGCGCTGTCACGATTCTTTCGGTCGGGACGGTGCTGCGCGTTCCTTTGGCCATGTCGGTCAGCCCGCTCTGGAAACTGCATTTGCTGCGGTCCGTCTGCGGGGTCGGTGGCTTGGGGTGCTCGATCTATGCGGCCAGTGTGCTGCCGCTGGCCGATGCGACTGCGATCGGTCTCACCAAGGGCATCATTGCGATCGTGCTTGCCGGGATCATCCTGAAGGAAGTGATTACGGGCCGCCACTGGATCGCCGCCGGACTTTGCGCGCTTGGCGCCTATCTTGTAGTCCGGTCCACCAGTCAGGGGAACGGTATGAGCGCTTTTGCCTTTGACGGGGTGGTTGCAGCGCTGATGGCGGCGGTGTTCATGGCTAGTGAAGCCTTGATCATGCGCTATCTGGCCCAGCGGGAAGACACGGTTACGATCCTTGCCTATGTGAACGTGTTCGCAAGCCTCCTTCTGACTGGCCCCGCCGTGTGGCTTATCGTGACGCAGCCGATATCCTCGACAAGTCTTCTGGCCTTTGTTTGGCTCGGGCCTGTCGCGATCTTAGGCCAGTCGCTCAATGTTTCCGCTTACCGCAGGGCCGGTGCTGCCACGCTGGCTCCAGTCTATTACGGGACTGTGGTCCTGTCGGCCCTGTTCGCATTTGCCGTCTGGGGTGAGATACCGGCTCCGCTGGCCGCAGCAGGCGCCGGTCTGATCATCCTTGGCGGACTGGTCCTGACCTTGCCCTTTGCGGCGAAAAAGCAGTCCACAGCGTCCTGAGGGCCGGTACCGGGCTGCGGCAGACAGTCTGGCGCAGAAATGCCGCCATCAGCCATCAAGAAGCGCCTTGGTCAGAAAGGGCAGACTTTCATCAAGCCGATAGTCGATGGAGGAGTGATTGTCGTCGAACTCCTGATAGACATGACGAACCCCGGCGGCCTCCAGCTTCCTGTTCAAGCGGCGGGCGCCATAGACGAGATTGTACTGATCGACAGAGCCGCAATCGATCCAGAGCCCTTTTAGGGATTTGAGCGCGTTGATATGCTGGCCGGCGATCTCGACCGGATCCCAGGCCAGCCAAGCCTGCCAGCGGTCCTTTATCAGTTCACACGTTTCCAGATCCACAGGCAGGCGAATGCCGCAAAAAACCTCCGGATCCGGATCAGGGTCATAGGTGGCTGCCATGGCCAAGGTCATCAGATCATGCATGGCGCTGCCTGCATATTTGGGCCCTTTTTCAAACTCGGTGACAAACGCCTCAATCGAGCCTGCCTTGGCCAGGGTGCGCAGCACATTCGGCATTTCCGGCAGATAGCACAGGTCAAACGCCATATCTCCGGAATGGCAGGCCGCAGCGGACCAGACGTCTGCATGTTTCATTGCATGAAGGAGGGAGCCGTAGCCGCCAGAGGACTTTCCGAACAGCCCGCGTCTTCCGGGGCCGCCGCATCTGAAGCGACCTTCAACATCTTCCAGCATTTCCGTTGTCAGCCAGGTTGCCCAGGGGCCAATGGACAGGCTGTCGATATATTGGTTGCCGCCCAGGCGGGTGAAACAATCTGGAAAGGCAACCGTGACCGGCGGCAGCGCGCCGTCATGAATCAGCCGATCGAGCCGCTCGGGAACATTCTCGCCAAAATTCTTCCAATTCACATGGGCCGGGCCACCGGCGGTGAAACCGACGAGATCCACCAGAAGCGGCAGGCCGCTACCGTCATGGCCATGGGGCGTATAGACAACGATTTCCCTTGTGGCCGTATCCCCCAGACGGTTTTGGCCAAGGATCTCCGAGCGGTGGGAGAAGCGGTGCAGCGTTCCGGAGGGGATGTCGAGGCGGGCGCGCATGGAAGGCTCCATTCATAGGGGGGTGCGAGTGTGCCTTTCGCGCAAATCGCATTCCGTCGGAGGGGCCTGTCGCTGTTTGACCTGAGAAGTGTCAACGCAAAAGGAAAACGGACTGAACTTGACCACGGGCGGCGCTTTAGATTGCAAGATCAGCGCATCGGCGCAAGGGCTGCCGCCCGGTTTCTTGACGGGGCAGGGGCAGCCGGGTAATCGAAGAAGCATGACCAAAGCCTTTATTTCCGGCTGCGCCGGAACGTCGCTTTCCGAAACTGAAACCGCCTTCTTCCGGCAAGCCGACCCGTGGGGCCTGATTCTGTTTGCCCGCAATATCGAGACCCCTGCCCAGGTGGCGGCACTGACCGCTGACTTCAGGCAGGCCGTGGGCCGCAAAGACGCTCCGGTTCTGGTGGATCAGGAAGGCGGCAGGGTGCAGCGTCTCAAAGCGCCGCACTGGATGAGATATCCGGCCCCCAAACTTTATGGGGATCTTTATGCCCAGGACCAGGCGCGGGGCCTGCAAGCCGCCCGCCTGGGAGCGCAGCTGATCGCCAGAGATCTTTATGACATCGGCATCACAGTTGATTGCCTGCCCTGCTTGGATGTGCGTTTTCCGCAGACCGTTGATGCCATCGGCGACCGGTCCTTGTCGGATGACCCGGACGTCGTGGCCACCCTTGGAGCAGCCATGGTGGAAGGGGCGCTTGCCGGAGGCGTATTGCCGGTGATCAAGCACATTCCTGGGCACGGGCGGGCCACCGTCGACAGCCATCTGGAGCTGCCAAGGGTGTCAGCGGATTCTGATACGCTGAAAGCCGTGGATTTCGTACCGTTCAAGGCACTTTCCAGCGTGTCTTTGGGCATGACAGCCCATATTGTCTATGAAGAGATAGATCCGGGAATAGCGGGCACGCAAAGCAGCAGGATTGTTCAGGAGATCATCCGCTCCCACATCGGTTTTGAGGGCTGTTTGATGAGCGATGATATTTCGATGAAAGCTCTGGGCGGAAATCTGTTCGACCGGTCGCAAAAAATCATCGCGGCGGGTTGTGACATTGTGCTGCATTGCAACGGTGATATGAGCGAGATGGCCGCCGTGGCCGATGCAGTGCCGGCTCTTGAAGGGGCTTCCGAACGGCGCTGCCGCGAAGCCCTGGCAGGCTGGAGGGAACCGGCCGCCGGATTTGACAGGAATGCAGCCCGGGACGCGTTTACCGCCCTGACCGGGTGGCAGGGCGCTTAACCGGAGCTTGAATGGCCGACGCGGATACCCAGACCTCTTTGCCGGAAGACGGTTCCTTCGATTTGCTGACCAATGTCAGCGCGGCGGAGGACCGGGCCCTGTCCGATCCGCAGCTTGTGGTCGATGTGGACGGATTTGAAGGTCCGCTTGATCTTTTGCTGGGGCTAGCCCGGACCCAGAAGGTGGATCTGGCCCGGATCTCGATCCTGCAGCTTGTGGAACAATATTTGGACTTTGTCACCGAGGCCCGCCGGATGCGTCTGGAACTCGCCGCCGATTACCTGGTGATGGCCGCCTGGCTGGCGTTTTTGAAATCGAAATTGTTGCTTCCGGAGCAAAAGGATGAGGACGAGCCAACCGGCGAAGAACTGGCCGCGGCCCTTGCCTTCCGTCTGCGCCGCCTGGAAGCGATGCGCGAGACGTCGGAAAAGCTCATGAACCGCAGCCGGCAGGGGCGGGATGTTTTTCACCGCGGCGCCCCGGAGACCATGTCCGTTCAGCACAAGAGCATCTGGGATGCGTCGATCTACGATCTTCTGTCGGCCTATGCGACCCAGAGGCAAAGACAATCGGTCACCTCTGTACGGGTGCTCAAAAGAAACGTCTGGTCGCTTCAGGAAGCGCGGGACCTTCTGACCAAACTGGTCGGACGGGTCAGCGAATGGGCTCCCCTGAATGCCTATCTCCGCGACTATCTTTACGACAACAAGGACTGGGCCACGATTGTTGCCAGCACCTTTTCCGCCAGCCTGGAAATGGTGAGGGAAGGGCAGGTAGAAATCCGCCAGGGAGAGCCGTTTTCACCTGTCTATATCCGCTCCATCAACGGGGAGGCGGACACGGATGGCTGACAACCGGGAACTCGACCTGGCCTCGGAAAAAGGCAGCAAGGTCTCCTCTAAAGCCGACCTGAGCGGCCAGCGGATGATCGAGGCGCTGCTTTTTGCCTCCAATGAACCTTTGTCGCTTGAAGAACTGACTTTGCGCGTTCCGGAAGGAACGGATGTACTCGGCCTTCTTGGCAAGCTGCAGAAACTTTACGCTCCGCGCGGGGTCAATCTGGTCAAGGTCGCCGGAAAATGGTGTTTCCGCACGGCCGAAGATCTGGCCTATCTGATGCACCGCAATGTCGAAGAACAGCGGAAACTGTCACGCGCGGCGCTGGAGACATTGGCCATTATCGCTTATCACCAGCCGGTCACCCGCGCTGAAATCGAAGAAATCCGGGGCGTCTCGACCTCCAAAGGCACGCTCGACGTGCTGCTGGAAACCACCTGGATCCGCATGCGTGGACGGCGGCGGACACCCGGCCGTCCGGTCACCTATGGCACGACGGAGCAGTTTCTGGTCCACTTCGGGCTGGAAACTGTCAAGGATCTGCCGGGTCTGGAGGAACTCAAAGGCGCGGGGCTGCTGGACAGCGCCGTGCCGGCCTCCTTCGTCGTGCCCTCGCCAAGTGACGAAGTCACTTTGACGGAAGACGAAGATCCATTAGAAGACGGATCTCTGTTTGACGAGACAGCTGATGAAACTGCCGGGGCCTGATGCCACAGGAAAACAAGGCGCCATATTCCAATGGCAATGGACATACACTGAGTTGGGGGGCGCCTGGAACCGCGGGCGCTACCATCGCGGCAGGGCTGGTCTTTGACGCGATTTCTCATGATTATGACGGCATTCCTTCGATCCACGACGTAAGCCTGTCGGTCGCGCCGGGGGAGATTCTGTGCCTATTAGGCCATTCAGGCTGCGGCAAGACCACCTTGATGCGGATTGCAGCTGGGGTTGAGCGTCAAACCCGGGGCAAGGTGATCATAAATGGCCGGGAGATCGCCGGGGAAACGGTGTTTCTGCCGCCGGAAAGACGCGGCGTCGGCCTGATGTTTCAGGATTATGCCCTGTTTCCCCATATGAGCATCCTGGACAATGTCACATTTGGGCTTTCGAAGCTGCCGAAACAGGAGGCACGCGCAGCGGCGCTGGCAGCCCTTGGCCGGGTCGGGCTGGTGGACTATGCACCCGATTATCCCCATGCGTTGTCTGGTGGCGAACAGCAGCGTGTGGCGCTTGCCCGTGCGTTGGCTCCCCGGCCCGGGATACTGCTCATGGACGAGCCTTTTTCCGGTCTGGACAAACGCCTGCGTGACAGTGTGCGCGAAGAAACTCTGACCGTGATCCGCGAAACCCGGGCCACCTGCATCATCGTGACACATGATCCGGAAGAGGCAATGCGTATGGGCGACAGGATTGCCCTGATGCGCCGAGGGCGCCTTGTGCAGCATGGCTCCGCCGCTGAACTCTATAACAACCCGGTGGATCTTTTCGCGGCGCGGTTCTTTTCCGAATTGAACCAGATTGAGGGCCGGGCAACCTCAGAAGGTGTCGAAACAGTGCTGGGGGTGATGCCTGCGAAGGATCTTGACCCGGGAGTGGCTGTTGACGTTTGCATCCGGCCGCAGGGCCTGTGCCTGAGCGGGGCCACGCAGCCGGGAACGAGAGGCCGCATCACCTCAAAACGTTTCGTTGGTGAGGTGGACCTATTGTCTGTTGCTGTTGAAGGGCTGGATCAATCCCTCAAGGCGCGGGTCAAGGCAGGCTGTCCCTGGGAGCCAGGAATGGATGTTTCTGTTGAGGCCGACCCCAAGGACGTGCTTGTTTTTTCCCGTCAGGAGCCCCAAGTCTAGTCCACGCGGCACGGCCTGGCCCGGGCCAGAACCCGGACAGATGACCGGTGTCGAAACAGGTACTGAGTGTTGTGTGGTAAGGTGATTGCACGCAAGGCTGGCAAACGGATTGCCGGGACCATCATCACTTTGTCTGACGGCGAAAAATGTTGTTCGAGTGTATGTTGCGCGGTCTCATCCGTTTTTGTACAAGGGCCGAAGGGCTTTAAAGCCAATTATCAGGAGTTTGGCGTATGGGCATTAGTATCTGGCAGATCTTGATCATCGCGGTTGTGGTGGTTTTGCTGTTTGGACGTGGCAAGATTTCCGAATTGATGGGCGATGTCGCGAAGGGAATCAAAAGCTTCAAAAAAGGAATGGCCGAAGACGACACTGCTGAAGCGCCGAAGACAATCGATCATCAGGCCGCTGACACAGCTCCGTCTGCGAAAGCCGAAGATCAGACCAAAGCGAGCTGATCCTGATCTGCATCGCGTCTCCCTAAGGGACGAAGGTTCTCATGTTTGATATCGGCTGGACCGAACTCATGGTGATTGCCTGTGTGGCGATCATCGTCGTAGGTCCGAAAGACCTGCCGCGCATGTTGCGCACTCTTGGACAGACGGTTGGAAAGATGCGGCGCATGTCGCGGGAGTTCCAGTCCACGTTCAATGATGCTTTGCGCGAGGCGGAGCAGCAGGCCGACATTGCCGACATGAAAAAACAGGTCGAGGATGCCGCGAATTTCAATCCTCTGGGAGATCTGAAGAAATCCATTGAGGGAGACGCCGCGCAAAAGGCTTCCCGGCCAATGACAAGCAAACCGGCGTCCGCAACCGGCAATCCGACTGTCGGCGGGAGCGCCGCTTCTCCTGCAGCAGACGGCTCAGATGCGGCAGCTGATGGCCCTGTTCAGGTGGCCGCAACATCGCCGGAGCCAGCGCCGCCCCCTGCATCAATGGACAGTCCGGCCCAGCCGCCGGTGACGGAAGACGTTAAGGCATGAGCCAGGATGACATCGACGCCTCAAAGGCGCCCCTGATCGAACATCTGATCGAACTGCGCCAGCGGCTGATCTGGTCCATTGCGGCGATTTTGGTGATGTTCGTCATCTGCTTCTATTTCGCCACAGACATCTACAACATTCTGACACTTCCCTATCTGCGCGCTGTCGGGGAAGGGCATCCGGTGGAAATGATCTTCACCGCCCCCCAAGAATGGTTTTTCACCCAGCTCAAACTGGCGCTGTTTGGCGCGCTGTTTCTGGCTTTCCCAGTGATCGCCAGCCAGATCTACATGTTTGTGGCTCCCGGGCTCTACAAGCATGAGAGAGGCGCTTTTCTGCCGTTTCTGGTCGCAACGCCGATCCTCTTCCTGATTGGTGCCAGCCTCGTCTATTTTCTGGTCATGCCCATGGCAATGGGCTTTTTTCTGTCTCAGGAACAGCTGGCAACGGATGGACAGGTCGCCATTCAGCATCTGGCCAAGGTCAGCGAATATCTTGGCCTGATCATGCTGCTGATCTTTGCTTTTGGTCTTGTATTTCAGCTGCCGGTGGTTCTCACGCTTCTGGGACGCGCGGGGCTGGTGTCGTCAGAAGATCTGAAGAAGAAGCGCAAATATGCCATTGTCGGCGCCTTTGCCGCCGCCGCAATTCTGACACCGCCGGACCCGATCTCTCAGATCGGCCTTGCACTCCCGACACTGCTTCTCTACGAAGTCTCCATCCTGTCCGTCAGGTTTGTGGAGCGCCAGCGCGCGCAGCGGGAAGCAGAGCGTGAGGCGGAAGACGCAGCCGCCTGATCCCAATAGGCTGCATCTCATGCGGGAACGCCAGCCGGGCGGACGGATGTGTTGACAACTACCGTCGTTCGGAAAGCGAAGATGTTTGATATTAGATGGATTCGGGAAAACCCAGACGCATTTGACGAAGCCTTGGCAAAACGGGGCTATGAAGCTTCTGCCGCCAAACTGATTGCTCTGGACGATTCCCGCCGGTCACACATCACCAAGCTCCAGGATGCGCAAGAGCGCCGCAACGCCGCTTCGAAAGAAATCGGCAAGGCGAAAGGGACTGGCGACGATTCCCGTGCCCAGGAACTGATCGACGAAGTCGCCAAGATCAAGGCGTTCATCCAGGAAGGCGAGGAGGAGGAGCGCGCGCTCAATGCCGCCTTGGAGGCGGCCATGGCCGTGATCCCCAATCTTCCCCATGACGATGTGCCGGAGGGGGCGGATGAAGCGGGCAACGTGCTTTTGAAGACCCATGGGGAAAAGCCCGTCTTCACGTTCAACGAAAAGCCGAAGGAGCATTTCGAGCTTGGCGAGTCGCTTGGAGCCATGGATTTTGCGACGGCGGCCAAACTCTCCGGATCGCGCTTTGTCGTTCTGAAAGGGCAGATCGCCCGGCTGGAACGGGCGCTTGGCCAGTTCATGATCGACCTGCACACCCAGGAAAACGGCTATACGGAAGTTTCGCCGCCGCTGCTGGTGCATGCCGACCCGCTTTTTGGCACCGGCCAGCTGCCGAAATTCGAGGAAGACCTCTTCAAGGCTACGACGGATCACTATCTGATTCCGACCGCCGAAGTGCCGCTGACCAATCTGGTGGCCGGAGAGATCCTTGCCGAAGAGGCCTTGCCGCTCCGCGTGAGCGCGCTGACCTATTGTTTCCGCTCCGAAGCCGGGTCTGCCGGCAGAGACACGCGGGGCATGCTGCGCCAGCACCAGTTCCAGAAATGCGAGCTGGTCTCGGTCACACGGCCGGAGGACTCTTTGAGCGAACTGGATCGTATGCTCGGATGTGCGGAGACCGTGCTTCAAAAACTCGGTCTGCATTACCGGGTTATGACGCTTTGCACCGGAGACATGGGCTTTGGCGCGCGCAAGACCTATGACATTGAGGTCTGGCTGCCGGGGCAGGACACCTACCGGGAGATCTCCTCATGTTCGGTCTGTGGGGACTTCCAGGCCCGTCGCATGAATGCCCGCTACCGGCCCGCCGGCAGCAAGCAGACGGTGCATGTGCACACGCTCAACGGGTCCGGGATTGCCGTTGGCCGGGCCTTGATCGCGGTTCTGGAGAATTACCAGAATGGCGACGGGTCGGTTACGGTTCCCGGCGTTCTACGGCCCTATATGAGCGGGCTGGACAGGATCGGCTAAGCCCGTCCGGGCGACTTCCGAGGCGGCGGGGGGATACCCGCCGCTTTTCGAACTCTTTCTGCTGCGCCGGTTGGGCGCAGTATGTTCAGCTTCCAGGACAGCTCAGCCATGCGTATTCTGATTACGAATGATGACGGTATCCATTCCCCCGGTCTCGACGCGCTGGAAAGGATCGCCCGGACCCTGTCCGACGATGTTTGGGTTGTGGCGCCTGAAACCGACCAGAGCGGGGTGGCCCATTCCCTGACCCTTGGTGATCCCCTTCGGCTCAGGTCCCTTGATGACCGGCATTTTGCAGTCAAGGGCACACCGACGGACTGTGTGATCATGGGGCTGCACAAGGTTTTGCCTGGGCGCCCGGATCTGGTTCTGTCCGGCATCAACCGTGGGCAGAACCTGGCTGAAGACGTAACTTACTCAGGCACGGTGGCCGGAGCGATGGAAGGGGCGATTCTCGGCATCCGCTCAATTGCCGTCTCCCAGTCCTATGACTGGGACGTGAAGGCGGAACCGAATTTCGCAGTGGCCGAGACCCATGCGCCGGACCTGTTCAGAAAGCTCGTTGAGTTTGACTTGCCGCCTTACAGCCTTCTCAATGTCAACTTTCCTGCCTGCGCGCCGAAGGCGGTCAAAGGTGTGAAAGTGACCGTTCAAGGCCACTACGAACAAAGCGGCCTGTTGCTGGACGAGCGCCAGGACGGACGCGGCTATCCTTACTACTGGCTGCGCTTCCGGGAGCGCGGCAAATCTGTGTTTGATAATTCTGACCTTCAGGCAATTGCGGATGGATATGTCTCCGTTTCGCCGTTACGCATAGATTTGACGGCACATGATCTGGTCACGAACCTTACGGATGCGTTGACCCAGTCCTAGGACAGGAGAGTTCCATATGGCCGGCCTTCCGCCCGGCACGCACCGGACACCGCTCTCAAACGCTTTGCCGGATGAGGCGGAGACCCGTGCCGCCCTGGTTCTGGCCTTGCGGCGGCGGGGCATTGGGGCCCGCAACGTGCTTGCCGCCATTGAACGGGTGCCAAGACGCCTGTTCCTGTCCGCCCGCCATCACGGCCTTGCCTATGAGGATGCGGCGTTGCCGATTGAATGCGGTCAGACCATGGCATCTCCCTCCATGGTGGCCCAGACCGTGCAGGCGCTGAAGATTGACCCCGGCCAAACCGTGCTCGAAATCGGGACGGGCTCCGGCTATCAGGCTGCCGTGATGGCGCATCTGGCCGGGCAGGTGTACACGATCGACCGCTATGGCACCTTGAGCGACCTGGCAAAACGCCGTTTCGCTGCCTTGAAGCTGGGCAATGTCACGCCGCTTCAGGCGGACGGGTTCGAAGGCCTGAAACAGAAAGGCCCTTTTGACCGGATCGTGGTAACGGCTGCGGTAGACAGCATTCCTGATACCTGGGTGCAGCAGCTCAAACCCGGCGGTTTGCTTGTTGCGCCCGTGGGCAAGAAAAACCAGCTGCAATCCTTGATCCGGTTCACAAAATCCGAAAATGTCATGACAGCGGAAACCCTGCTTCCGTTGCGGACGGTCATGCTCCAGAGCGGACTTGCCAAGACCCTGTGACGGGTCTTCTTTTCAAGAGACTACCGGTGGGCGAATCGAGACCAAAAAAATGAATCGCGCTCCGGCCATTTGCGGCCTTGTTTACTATGAAGCCAGCCTTTTTCCGGTTGCTTGAGGTGAAAAGGACTGAAATCAGGCAGGTTTTTGCGGCAAACATGTCCGCTCTTCAGTCTTTATAAACCTTACTGGCGTTTACTCTTAACCATAACAGCCATTGTTAGCGGTATGAGTAAGGCGATGATGAAGCGGATGCGTACCCTCCGCGGGGATCTACTTGGTAAAGCGGCAACAGTTTCTCTGGTTGCGGCCTTTCTTGCAGGATGCTCCGGCTCCGTTGAGCGGTTCGGTGAGCCGCCCTTCTATACGGGCAATACGGACAATCAACGCGAAATATTGGCCGGCAAGGCACCCGATCAGCCGAGTTACCAGGATATTGCCAACGGGCCCGGTGGAACCAGTGCCGGGTTGCCACCGGCCGGGTCGGGGCCGGTAACGACGGGCTCCATCTCCAGCTCCTCCGCGAGTATCCAGTCAGCGCCTCTGCCAGCGCCTGTGATCGCCAAGTCAACACCTGCCGCAGCGCCCGTTGCCGCACAGCCTGCACCTGAAGTGGCTGCCACCGCACCTGGGAAAGACTGGAAAGGCTGGACGGCCACTGGGGGGACTCGGGTCCAGGCCCGCCAGGGCGATAATCTGAATTCTATTGCCCGCCGCTATGGTGTTCCTGTCCAGGCGCTCGCATCCGTAAATGGTATCAGCGATCCGAATCAGGTTCGGGCAGGGCAATCGCTCGTCGTCCCGACCTATGTCTATTCGGACCGGAACGGGCTCGCCAGCACGACGGAAGGCGAAACCGGCAAGGTGAAACTTCCTGCAGTTGCCCGCAATGAGCAGGTTGTCACGGGAACCATCACGAAAACGACCGGGATCGCTCCCTATCCGGAGCGTAAACCTGCACGTCAGCCAACCTTTGCGCAGATCAGCACAACAAAGACGGTTGCCGCTGAGCCTGCGGTTCTGAAGGTGAGTGCCCTTCCCAAGCGCAAACCTGCCTATGATACCCGGCCTGTGACCACTGCGTCGATCGCGACTGTGACCCCGGCCAAGACATCCGCTAAGTCCAGTGCGCCCGTTGCAGCTCCGTCTCAGCCGGTGAAAAAGGCAGCCCTGCCGGCCCCTGCTGTGACCAAGGAAGCCAAACCGACCGAGCCGATCAAGACACCGGTTGTGGCCAGCATCCAACGGGATGCGGATGTGTCGACCGAGATGTTCCGCTGGCCGGTGCGCGGGCGCATCATTTCCGATTTCGGCACGAAGCCGGGCGGTGGCAAGAACGAAGGCGTAAACCTGGCGGTGCCAGAGGGGACGCCGGTGAAGGCGGCCGGAGATGGCACGGTTATCTATTCCGGCAACGAGCTGAAGGGCTATGGCAATCTGGTTCTGCTGCGCCACAGCGATGGCTGGGTGTCCGCCTATGCCCATAACAGCGAGCTGAAGGTCAAGCGCGGCGACAAGATCCGCCGTGGGGATGTGATCAGTCTGGCTGGGGCGACCGGATCCGTGAGCCAGCCGCAAGTGCATTTCGAGCTGCGCAAGGGCAACAAGCCCGTCGATCCGCTGCAGCATCTGCCGCAACGCTGAAGCATCTTTTTAAAAACAGAAAGCCCGGCCAAACGGCCGGGCCCATACCCTGAATGCGCTCACAAGCAGATCGGCTCTCGTGCCTTTTGAAAAAGCGAGAGCATTGATCCAGGGCAGCTATTTGTTGCCATGCAGGTTTAGGCTCCGGCATTTGGCGAAACAGCCATTCGCGCCTGGCAGGCTCGACGTGGCTTCCAGCCCAAGGCTGCCGTTGGCGCAGAGTGCAACAGTTGGCCGGAGAGAACCCATTTTGATCGATGTTGCGATGTGAACGAATGTCGGGTTTATGAGGAGGGTATCGGAAAAGTTGAAAACGCATCATCCTGAGGTGCGTATCCCAAAACTCTGCATGTTTCAGTCAAGTCAAAGCGCTTAAATCGATTGTTGGAGATACCGTGCGCGACAAAGCTCCCGTTGATCTCAGCTTGGATCGCACGATCAATTAGGTGCGTTGCATCGCGATGACTAAGCCATGCGCTAAGGTCGCGTAAGGTCTCAAGGGGTGGGCCGTCAGCAGGCTCGAACGCCCCGATGCGCAAAGAGACGCAGGACATGCCATGCTGTGTCGCGTAGAGCGAGCACAAGGCTTCTCCATAGCACTTAGAGACGCCATAGATATTTGCCGGTGCGACGGCCATCCCCGGCACGACTTGCCGGTCTACAGGGTATCCTTCGATGGTTTGGGCACTGCTGGCGAAAACGAAACGGCGACACCCGGCCTTACGGGCAGCCTCAATCAGATAGGTTGTAGCCAATATGTTAGCTGGCAGCACGTCATCAAATTCTGCATCTGGGTCAGGTACACCGGCCAGATGCACAACGGCGTCTACGCCTTTGCATAAAGTGTCTGCCGCACTTGCATCAGATAAATCAGATTGCTCGAAGCGATGTCGGCCGATGATGGGGTCCGAAGGTTCCCTCAAATCGGTCAACACAAACTCATAGCGCTCTTGATATTCGGCGACAAATACTTGCCCAATCCGACCCGATGAACCAGTTACCAAAACCTTCCGCATAGTCTTCCACCTTGTCGCAATGATCCCGTCACTATTTGATAGCCATGCCTATGACGGTCACGAGCAAAAGGAAAGCGGCCTTGCGATGGCCCTAGCAGGCTGTTGAAGAAGTCCATCGGCGAGCGGAGAATTTGGCTTCATCTCCGCCTTGGAAGCAGACTGCGCCGTTGAGGGAGCCGTCGGACTGGAGTTCGGCCCAACCTTGGCCTTGCACCTCGTCCATTTCGTCATTGCCCTGCCAGGAGAATTCCACGGCTCGGCCTGCGCCGCCGGCAAAGATTTGGCCGGTAACACACCCAAAGACGAATTCGCCAGCGCCCTTGTCCTCAAACAGGATGTAGGCACGTTCCAGCATGTCCGGATAGTCCTCGACATAGTCCGGCATGGCTACGATGCGCCATTTGCCCAAAAGGCTCATGCCGGCACCGCCAGCAGTTTCGGCAGCCGCACCAGATTGTAGGCGGCTGCGGCGAAGGTGAAGGCCCATCCGACACGGTCGCGGCCACGGAACTTCGTCTTGTCCTGCCCGGCGACCGTCTTGATCCAGCCGAACACCTCCTCAATGCGCTTGCGGATGCGTTGGCTGACAGCATAGCCGTCATGGCGCGTCGTGCGCCCGTCGATTGCCGAACGGCGCCCACTCATGTTCTGCGCCACGTGCGGCGTTACCTTCATCGCGCGCAATTCATTGACGAAGTCCTGTGTGTCGTAGGCCTTGTCAGCCCCCAGCGTGACTGCTCGCGGCCGGTCGGCGCGGGGTTCGATCATGTGCAAGGCGGCCACGCGTTCGCCATGACCGTCGGCCAATGTCAGGCAGGCATCGACCAAAAGGCCGTTGCGGTTCTCCATCAGCCCATGCCCGAGGAAGCAGAGCTTCGCCTCCTTGCCTTTGCCCTTCTTGTAGAGCCTTGCTTGCGGGTCGGTGGTCGAGGCATGCGTATCGTTCGACCGCTTCTGGCCGTGGAAATCAGCCTCGGTGTTGCGCCCGCCGCCAGCAGCCGGTGGTTCACCCGAACCGTCTTTGGGGGCCTCTTTCGGCCTGACGCTCTTCATCGACGCCCAGGCTTCGATCAGCGTGCCGTCGACCGAGAAGTGATCGGTGGACAGAAGCTTCTTCACCCTGGGCTGGGCCAGCACTGCCGCCAGGAATTTCGCGGCAATGTCACCTTCCAGAAGCCGGTCGCGGTTCTTTGAGAAGGTCGAGTGGTCCCACGCTGGATCATCAACGCCAATGCCGACGAACCAGCGGAACAGAAGATCGTACTCCAGCCGCTCCATCAGAAGCCGCTCCGACCGGATCGAATAGAACGCCTGCAGCAGCATCGCCCGCAAAAGCTTCTCCGGCGGGATCGACGGGCGCCCAATCGGCGAATACAGAGCAGAGAACTCCGGCTCCAGAATAGTCAGGGCCGCGCTCACGATCTCTCGGATCGAACGGAGCGGATGATCCCGCCGAACCCTCGCCTCAAGATCGACATAGCTGAAAAGCTCGCCCGTCTGCTCGTCTCCGCCACGCATCCATCACCTTCCAAAAATCATCTTCGGGAACAATGAATCACGGCAAGGCCTTCGAAACGAGCCCTTTTTCAACAGCCTGATAGACAAACGAACCTTTGTTCAGGCGCAGTCGCTGGCAGAAAAGTCCGCATACGAGACCGCTTGCGGATGATGATGGATGCTACCCAACATGCGCCCGATGACAAAATTGGTTGCTGTAAAACTGACTTTACAAACGCATCCTTTGAATCTGGCGCAGATAGATGCGCTGTAAACACTATAGTTTTTGGAAAATGGCAGACCTTCTGGGAGAAAGTCAGAACCTTGCGGATGGTCTTTTCAAAGATCTGGAGGATTGCGAGACGATTTTGGATTCATTGGATGGGGCATCTGTGAGGTGTTCTCGCAGCCATCCAAAGCAAGAAGGTGACTAAGAACTAATGCCAGCTTGGAGCCCCACGTGACCGTTGCATGAATTTCACACAATGAGCTTACTTTAGATTCAGGCAGTCGAGATGTCCGGCGAATATTGTTAGGAATCAGCATAATGCTTGGCGATGGATATTTCGACGAAGAAGTGGCAAAAACATACGATCAAGATCACGGCGGAACCGATCCTTTACTTATCAAGCAAACGGTAGATTGCTTAGTCGATTTATCCAATGGAGGCAGCATTCTTGAGTTCGCCATCGGAACAGGACGGATCGCATTGCCGTTAGTCGAGAGAGGTGCCAAAGTAAAAGGCATCGAGCTCTCAAATGCCATGCTTAAGAAGCTCCGAGAAAAGGAAAACGGTGCACCAATTGAGGTTACAATTGGGGACATGGCCACCGCTCAAGTCAACGGTGAGTTTGCGCTAGTTTTCCTTGTTTTCAACACTATCAACAATCTGACTTCACAAGAATCCCAAGTATCGTGCTTTCAGAATGCCGCGCGCCACCTCGAGCCAAAGGGCCGGTTTCTTGTCGAAACTCTGGTGCCGCCAATCCAGAAAATACCGTTCGGCGGGACGAGACTTGCTTTTGCAAACAGCAAGGAACACTTCGGAATCGACGAGTTTGATGTCGCTTCCCAGTCCTTTACTTCTAGCCATGTTTGGATGAAAGATGGACAACACATTTATTTGTCTATTCCCTTCCGTTACGCTTGGCCAGCAGAGCTTGATCTGATGGCAAAGATGGCGGGATTGGAACTTGAGAAGAGATGGTCAAACTGGGATCGCTCGCCTTATGATCGAATGAGTACCAAACACATTTCGGTTTGGCGAAAAGTCTAGAATTCAAATGTTCGCTTTGTCCGCACTGCCGACATTGATAGTCGGCACAGCGACTTCACACTTCCCGCCCTTTTTAAGTTTTCGCTTGCCGTGCAACGAACGGCGGTTTGCAGGATAAGCGCTGGTGAATAACCAAATTGCGGGCGCGAAGCGGGCGAATTACGTTCATGCCGCCGAAGGGCCGGGGACGTCGCAGTTTCATATTCAATTCTAACTTTTAATGCGTCTCCAAACCCAGAAAGACCTGTTGGACCAAGGGGTAAGGTTTAGACTTTTCTATACGTGCACACTTTGGTTCGGGGCTGGGCCAAACAGCTGAGCTCTTTCAGGACATGGGGACGCCCAGCCGCCCCGCCAGATCCTGAATAAACTGAAAGGCCACCCGACCGGAGCGGCTGCCGCGTGTGGTGGACCATTCCAGGGCCCGGGCCTTGAGATCAGCATCTTCGATTGTGAGGCCATAATGAGCGGCGTAGCCGCGAACCATATCGAGATAATCATCCTGACTGCATTTGTGGAACCCGAGCCACAGTCCGAACCGGTCGGAGAGAGAGACCTTCTCTTCAACGGCCTCTGCCGGATTGATCGCGGTGGAGCGTTCGTTCTCGATCATGTCCCGGGGCAGGAGATGGCGCCGGTTCGAGGTGGCATAGAAGATGACATTGTCCGGCCGGCCTTCAATGCCGCCGTCCAGAACCGCTTTCAGCGATTTGTAGGACGTATCGTCATGATCAAAGCTGAGATCGTCGCAAAAGAGAAGGAAGCGGAAGGGGGCAGGCCGGATCTGCGCCATCAGCTTTGGCAGGCTTTCAATATCTTCCCGGTGGATCTCGATCAGCTTCAGGCTGTCCGTACCGCGCTCCCGGTTGACCGCCGCATGGGCCGCCTTGACGAGGGACGACTTGCCCATGCCTCTGGCGCCCCACAAAAGAGCATTGTTGGCCGGAAGGCCTTGCGCAAAGCGTCTGGTATTGTCCAGCAGCAGATCGCGGACATGGGAGACCGCACACAAGAGAGTGATGTCGACCCGGTTCACCGAAGCGACCGGATGCAGGTCTCCCGGGTCAGGGACCCAGACAAAGGCATCCGCGGCGGACCAGTCTGGAAGGTTTGGGCGCTGAGGCACGGCCCGGCCGATCAACTCGATCAGAGAATCGAGTTTTGCGTTCAACGCTGCAAGGTCGTTTTGCGCGGTCATCATTCTTGCAACCCCTGTCGAAAAGGCCCATGTGTGACCCTAAAGCGTGTTGCGCGAGCTTTAACATGGGGCAGGTCACTCGAAAACGCCAATTATTCCCATAGCGGTACGCTGGAAATCGCTTCCAAAGCTTGAAATGAGGCGCGCCGCAGTTATAGTCCGCGCCACTAGAATTCAGCGCGTTTTACCCTTGGGTGTATTTCCTGAGGGAGAGATAAAACGCCCCTTAGGAGAGTTGAATGTTTATCACCCCAGCCTACGCGCAGACGGCCGGAGTCGCTGGTCCGAATTTCCTGATTCAGATCCTGCCCTTCGTCGCCATCTTTGCGATCATGTATTTCCTGATCATCCGGCCACAGCGCCAGCGCATGAAACAGCATCAGCAAATGGTGGCCAATTTGCGCCGTGGGGATACAGTTGTGACCACGGGCGGCCTCATCGGTAAGGTTTCCAAAGTGGTTGATGACAGCGAATTGCAGGTGGAATTGTCGGAAGGCGTGAAAGTCCGTCTTGTCCGGTCCATGGTTCAGGAAGTCCGCTCCAAGACCGAACCGGCCAAAGAGACATCCTGATCCCTTGGGAAGGCGCCTATTTGCGCAGTGATCTATGTGCCGGGCCGGCTCAATGTCGGCCTGGCTGTTTTTAAGGCTTCATCATGCTTCATTTCGCCCGTTGGAAAATCGCGCTGATCGTTCTTGTGATCGCCGCCGGCATCCTGACGACGCTGCCGAATTTCTTCACCGCCAAACAGCTGGAGAGCTGGCCCGATTTCCTGCCTAAGAACCAGATGGTTCTGGGCCTGGATCTCAGAGGGGGGGCCTACCTTCTTTATGAGGTGGACAAGAAGGATTACATGACCAAGCGCCTGAAAGGTCTGGTCAGCGACATCCGAGACACGCTGCGTCAGGATCCGCGGATCGGATATACCGGCCTTGGGGAACACAGCGGCGAATCGGCCCAGGTCCGTATCCGGGACCTGACCCGTCTGGATGAAGCCCGCGAACGCCTTCAGCCGCTCGTCAATCCGCTGGTTTCCAGCCTGTTTGGCGGACAGCAGGTCAACGAGTTCGAAATGACGGTGGGCGACGACGGTCTGATCCGTTTCACCTACAGCGAACGGGGGCTTGAGGACCGCATGACGAATATCGTGCAGCAGTCCATCGAGGTGATCCGCCGCCGCGTGGACGAACTCGGCACGACAGAGCCGAGCATTCAACGCCAGGGGGCGGACCGCATTCTTGTGGAAGCCCCAGGTGAAGATGACCCGGAACGCCTCAAGGAAGTCATTGGCACGACCGCGCAGCTGACATTCCATCTGGTGGATACGTCCATGTCGGGCCAGCAGGCGTTGCAGAGCCGCCCGCCGGTCGGCACTGTGGTGGTCTACTCGGTGGACGACCCGCCGATCCCGTATCTTCTGGAGGAAAAGCCGCTTCTGGAAGGCAAGGATCTGGTCGATGCCCAGGTCAGCTTTGACCAGAGAAACAATGAGCCCGTTGTCAATTTCCGGTTCAATCAGTCCGGTGCGCGCACATTCGCGCAAGTCACCCAGCAGAATGTCAACCGGCCCTTTGCCATCGTGCTCGACGATGAAGTGATTTCCGCGCCCGTCATCCGGGAACCGATCACAGGCGGCTCTGGGCAGATTTCCGGCAGTTTCACGGTTCAAAGTGCCAATGACCTGGCGGTGCTGCTCCGTGCCGGGGCGCTTCCGGCCCAGTTGACGGTCATTGAGGAGCGCTCCATCGGACCGGGGCTTGGCGCCGATTCCATCGCCGCCGGCGAGATCGCCTCGATCATTGCCGGTCTTGCCGTGATCATCTTCATGATCCTGGCCTATGGCCGCTTTGGCGTAATTGCCGATCTGGCGCTTCTGGCCAATATCTTCCTGATCTTTGGGGCCCTGACCGTCCTCCAGGCAACCCTGACCTTACCGGGCATTGCCGGGATCGTGCTCACCATCGGGATGGCGGTGGATGCCAACGTCCTGATTTTCGAACGTATCCGGGAAGAGGCGCGGGCTGGCCGCTCGGTCATCTCCGCCATTGATGCGGGGTACAGCCGTGCGCTAGGCACCATTTTGGATGCCAACATTACCACGCTGATTGCGGCCGTGATCCTGTTTCAGCTCGGCTCCGGTCCGGTCCGCGGCTTCGCGGTTACGCTGGCCATCGGCATCTTCACCACTGTTTTCTCAGCCTTCACGTTCAGCCGGCTGCTGGTTTCGCTCTGGATCCGCCGCCGCCGTCCGTCCGAACTGCCGATTTGATCCGGGAGACAAAAAATGTTGCTACGACTTATTCCGGATAACACGCATATCAAGTTCATGTGGCTGAGGAAGGTCAGCTTCCCGCTGTCCATCCTGCTTGTAATTGCCTCGCTGACCGGTTTTTTCACCGTAGGCCTGAATTACGGCATCGATTTCAAGGGCGGAACGCTGATCGAACTCAAGACGGATGGGCCGGCCGATGTCGGTGCCATCCGTGCGGAGTTGTCCACCCTCAATCTGGGCGATGTTCAGGTCCAGGAATTCGGTGCGGCGGATGAGGTGCTGATCCGGGTGGAGGAACAGCCGGGCGGCGAACTGGCCCAGCAATCGGTTGTTCAGCGAATCCGGACCGTGTTTGAGGACGACAACGTTGATTTCCGTCGGGTTGAAGTGGTTGGTCCCCGCGTTTCCGGTGAATTGGCGACCGCCGGAGCGCTTGCGGTCGCGGCCTCCCTCTTTGCCATTCTGGTCTACATCTGGTTCCGATTCGAATGGCAATTTGCCGTTGGCGCGATCCTGACCACGGCCAATGACGTGATCATTACCGTCGGCCTGTTTGTGCTGCTGCAACTCGATTTCACCTTGTCGAGTATCGCGGCGGTGTTGACCATTATCGGCTATTCGCTCAACGATACGGTGGTGGTTTATGACCGCATCCGGGAGAATTTGCGGAAATACAAGAAGCGTCCGCTTCTGGACCTTCTGGACCAGTCGATCAACGAGACCCTGTCCCGGACGACCATGACCTCGTTGACGACGCTGCTGGCCCTGTTCGCGCTTTATGCCTTTGGCGGGGAAGTTATCCAGTCTTTCACGCTGGCGATGATTTTCGGCATCGTGATCGGAACCTATTCGTCGATCTTCCTGGCAGCACCGTTCCTGATTCTTCTGAACCTTCGGCCGGAAGCCATGTCGCCGACGGATGGGGATGGCGAGAAAGGCTCGAAGGCTAAGGCACCGGCCTGACCGCAAGACTATGATGCGCGCCCCGGGGCCGGGGAGCATCAGCCCTTTGTCCGTTGTTCTGGCGGCTGGCCACCTTGCGTCCTTCTGGGGACACCCCACGGGGCAAGGTGGCCGCAGGCCTTTCTAGAGGATCTTTGCCATGGAGATCAGGGACGCCCATTTCCCGGGCCGGGCGCCGCTGGACGCTTATGGCGATGGGGGCTTCCGTTTCGCAAACATGTCTCACCGCGGTAGTCTGTTGTGCCTGCCGAGCGGGATCTATGGCTGGCCGGTCAGCAGCATCAACGGTTTAGACGCCGAGGCGTTTGACCTCATCTTCGCGGAACAGGCCGAGATCGAGGTGCTTCTGGTGGGCACCGGCACAGATCTGGTTCCGTTGCAACCAGCCTTAAAGGACCGGTTCCGGGACGTGCAGATCCTGGCCGACCCCATGTCAACCGGGGCGGCCGTGCGCACCTTCAATGTGCTTTTGTCTGAAGAACGGGCGGTGGCCGCAGCGCTTCTGGCGGTCGACTGACAAACGGCAAGGGCCATATAAAGATTGGGGGAGCGCCTTTGGGGGCGTGACTATGGGATGTCAGACAAAGGCCAGGACAGGCCGGCAGTCCGGTGGAGCATGAGTGAGGGCTGGCGTGACGGCGGATTTCGAACAGGCAGCAGCAACAGTCCGTCTCTATGACCGGGACCGCTATCTGTGCGCTCTTCTGGCTCCTGCCCCCTACCGGAACGCGATCCTGTCCCTTTATGCCTATAGCGCAGAACTGGCCCGAGTGCAGGAGATGGTTTCCGAACCTTTGCCAGGAGAAGTGCGGCTGCAATGGTGGCGGGATCTTCTGGAGGGGACTGAACATGGTGTGGCAGCTGCCAATCCGGTGGCGAATGCGCTGCTTGATACACTCACCAGCTACAGCCTGCCACGCCAGGGCCTGATAGCCATGAGTGAAGCCCGGATCTTCGATCTCTACCATGATCCGATGCCCAGCCTGCATGATCTGGAAGGCTATACGGGTGAAACTGTGTCGGGCCTCATTCAACTGGCCTGCCTGGTGCTGAATGGGGGCAAGGACGCGGGAACCGCGACAGCGGCAGGCCATGCGGGCGTCGCCTATGGCCTGACCGGCCTGATGCGGGCGCTGCCCTGGCACGCAGCCCGGCGGCAGATGTATTTGCCCAAGGATGTGATCGAGCGCCATGGGCTGGACCCGGAAAGCCTGTTCAAAGGCACCACATCAGCCGCGCTGAAAGCAGCGCTGACGGAAATGCGAGCGCATGTCCGGCACCATCTGGGCCGGGTCAAGGCGGCGCAGGAAACCGTGCCTGGTCACTGCGCCAACGCCTTTTTGCCGCTTGTGCTGGTCGAGCCTTATTTGAAACGCATGGAAGCAGATTCGTTTGATCCGCTGAAACAGGTGGCAGACCTGTCGCAAGTGCGGCGGCAATGGATCATCTGGCGGGGCGCGAAGGCCCCGCTTGCGAGGCTGTAATAGGGCGCTGACTGCAAACGGGTCTTTCTGAAAGCCGCCGTATTTCGGCCCTTAGATTATTCAGCCGCGTCCCTGGACAGCCCAAGTCCCGCCATCCAGACAGAAAAATCTGATTTCGCCCGGTTTGTCATTGCCAGCTTCTTCGCCCGGGCCTTGTCTTTGCCCTTCAGACGTTTGCCGTCTTCATCCCGGCTGGGAGCCTCTACTGGTGGAAACAGGCCAAAATTGACATTCATCGGCTGGAACGAGCCGGGCTTGCCTGCTCCGTCTTCCCGGGAAATATGCCCGCCGGTGATATGACCGAGCAGCGCACCCATCGCCGTTGTGTCCGGCGGAGGCACGATGTTTTGCTGACGGGCCTCCATGACAGAGAACAGACCGGCCAGACACCCCACGCTGGCCGACTCCACATAGCCCTCGCAGCCCGTGATCTGCCCGGCAAAGCGAAGGCGCGGATCGGCTTTCAGACGCAAGGACCCGTCCAGCACCTTCGGGGAGTTCAGGAACGTATTGCGGTGCAGACCGCCAAGCCGGGCGAATTGCGCGGCTTCAAGTCCCGGGATCATCCGGAAAATATCGGCCTGAGCGCCGTATTTCAGTTTGGTCTGAAATCCGACCATATTGTAGAGCGTGCCCAGAGCGTTGTCCTGACGCAGCTGGACGACTGCATAGGCCTTTACGTCCGGGTTGTGCGCATTGGTCAGGCCCATCGGTTTCATCGGACCATGGCGCAGGGTTTCCCGGCCGCGCGCGGCCATGATTTCGATCGGCAGACAGCCATCGAAATAGGGCGTGTTGGCTTCCCATTCCTTGAAGTCTGCGGTCTCTCCAGCCAGAAGCCCATCGATAAAGGCTTCGTATTGCTCCTTGTCCATGGGGCAGTTCAGATAGTCCTTGCCGGTTCCTCCGGGACCGACCTTGTCATAGCGGGACTGGAACCAGGCCTTTGACAGATCGACGCTCTCGAAATGCACGATCGGGGCAATTGCATCAAAAAATGCAAGTGCATCTTCGCCGCTGACGTCCAGGACTGCTGCTGACAAGGCCGGTGAGGTGAGGGGGCCGGTGGCAACAATCACCCTGTCCCAGTCCGATGGCGGCAGCCCGGCAACTTCTCCACGCGCAATGGTGATGTGTGGATGGTTTGCGAGCGCATTTGTGACCGCCTCGGAGAACCCGTCCCTGTCCACGGCCAGCGCGCTGCCGGCGGGAACTTGGTGGGCATCGGCGCAGGCCATGATCAGGGATCCGAGCTGGCGCAGTTCATGGTGGATCAGCCCGACCGCGTTTTGCTCCGAATCATCGGAACGGAAAGAGTTCGAACAGACGAGTTCCGCCAGTCCCTCACCCTGGTGGGCCTCTGTGCTGCGCACGGGCCGCATTTCATGCAGGACAACATCCAGTCCCGCCTGGGCGATTTGCCAGGCAGCTTCAGACCCGGCAAGGCCGCCGCCGATTACGTGGATCGGGCTCATTCTTGTTCCTTGAAGTTGAAGCCGGCCCTCTAATGAGCTGCTAAAAAGCAGCAAATCCGGCCTGTCTACTGTGATCCTGATTACAGGCAAAGCCCATAGGCTGCAACAATTTGCGGCCGTTGCCCGCGGAATTGCGGGTCCAAAACCCATGACCGGACGGCGTGGGAGCCTGGCGAATGAAACCCGGTTTACGATAGAGGCTGTAGCCTGAATACAAAAGAAAAGCGCCCGCCGGAGGGAGGAGAACCGGCAGACGCTTTTTAAAACCCTCTGCACTTAGTCAGAAGGAGATGCAGCTGAAAGACTGGGAGGAGGCGTCTGCCAGCTGCGAAACTTTTATTACTTTATTGCCTGACGTGCGTAGCGGGCAATGTCGGCGCGGGCAATGCCCAAGTCGTCGAGTTCGCGGTTGGTCAGGCTGGACAGCTCGTCATAAGTCTGACGGAAGCGCTTCCAGTTGTTGAATTTGCGAACAACAGAGTCGATCATGATTTTAGGCCTTCTAGCTCTCTCATGGCCATAGCACCGCGGATCGGTGTCTGGCCCATTCATCTCTTACAGGAAGCAAGATAGGAAAATTGTGCACTGCGAGGTAGAGGGGGAATCGCGCGGCAGATATGCAGAAAATGCATCACATCAAAGGGTTAATGCAGTATTTACCGGGCTGTTACTCATTTTGAGCATAGCTGAAGGCAACTGACTTCGCATCTGCAAAATGCGGGTATGGACAAGGCCGGAGCGCGCAGGCCAGGTTCCGAGAATAAAGAGGCGGGATTTGGGGCGGTCCAAAGACAGGAGCCTGTCAGGCGAAGATCAAGGAAAGCCTGGAGCCGGACAAACGAACGCCCGCCAGTGGGAGGAGGTACTGGCGGGCGTCGTTTCGACGTGGCGGGACTGGGAGGAGGATGCCCCGCGTGTCACACGTCCTTAGGCTGGGAGGAGGGTGCCCTCGGACGCGATCTGAATTTCTTAGCCGTTCACTGAACGGCGGGCCACGAACTTGATATCACTGCGGTAGATGCCGAGATCCTGCAGTTCGCGATTTGAGAGGCGGGACAATTCGTCAACCGCACGGCGATAATTCACCCAGTTGCTGTACTTTTTGCGCACAGTGTCTAACATTTTCTTATTCCTTTAAGAGCGCGGCGCTTTGTTGGCTGCGTCGTTGTTGAGAAATATATAATTCACCCTCTAAAATAAAAGAAGTGCGAACTTCGCATGACAGACATGCAATTTGTGCAATGCAAAACAAAGAATCGTAAAGCGGCGGAAATCGGCCAAAAAAGAGACGTTTTTCAAGTGCAGAATCCTGTGTGCAATGCACACAGGCATTTCTTCACAAGAAAAAAACTTCATGAAAGGCCTTTTAAGGCAGTTGCGGGCCGCCCCGGCTCGCCTGCTGCGGTGCTGCCACCACACGCCTATGGGGGCTGTGGAGGCGGCATATCAGAACGCAGAGCGCAATCCGCTTATTCAGCTGCATCCGGGCGGCGCTGCGGCCGGCGGTGCATCACCTCTTTCAAGAACTGGCCAGTATAGCTTTCCGGGGTCTCGGCAACATCTTCCGGACGGCCGGTGGCAACGATGGTACCGCCCCCATCTCCGCCTTCCGGCCCAAGGTCGATAATCCAGTCCGCCGTTTTGATGACTTCGAGATTGTGCTCGATCACCAGAACCGTGTTGCCCTGATCCACCAGCTCGTGCAGCACATCGAGCAATTTGGCAACATCGTGGAAATGGAGCCCAGTGGTCGGCTCATCCAGAATATAGAGCGTCCGTCCGGTGGAGCGCTTCGACAGCTCTTTGGCAAGCTTCACCCGCTGCGCTTCACCGCCGGACAAGGTGGTGGCCTGCTGGCCAACCTTGATATAACCGAGGCCCACACGCGCGAGTGTTTCCATCTTGTCCCGCACAGCCGGAACCGCCGAGAAGAATCCGGCGGCTTCTTCTACGGTCATATCGAGAACATCGGCGATGGACTTGCCCTTGAACTGGACCTCCAGTGTCTCCCGGTTGTAGCGTTTGCCCTTGCAGACATCGCAAGTGACATAGACATCCGGCAGGAAGTGCATCTCGATCTTGATCACTCCGTCGCCCTGGCAGGCCTCGCAGCGGCCTCCCTTCACGTTGAAGGAAAAGCGGCCCGGTTGATAGCCGCGCGCTTTCGCCTCGGGCATGCCGGCGAACCATTCCCGGATCGGTGTAAAGGCGCCCGTATACGTTGCCGGATTGGAGCGCGGGGTGCGGCCGATTGGTGACTGGTCGATATCAATCACCTTGTCCAGCACTTCCAGCCCGTCGATTCGATCATGGGGGGCAGGATTGTCCCGGGCACCGTTCAGCCTGCGGGCTGCTGCCTTGTAAAGTGTGTCGATCAGGAAGGTCGACTTGCCGCCGCCGGAAACGCCCGTAACGCATGTGAAGGTGCTGAGAGGTACATCCACGTCCACGTTCTTCAAATTGTTACCGCGGGCGCCGCGGACGGACAATTGCCGTTTCTTGTTGATCTTGCGCCGTCCATCCGCTCGGTCAATTGTGCGGGCGCCGGACAGATATTCGCCGGTAAGAGACTTCGGATTGGCCATGATCTCCGGGGGCGTGCCCTTGGCCACCACCTCACCGCCATGGACCCCGGCGCCCGGGCCGACATCCACGACATAGTCGGCCGTCAGAACCGCGTCTTCGTCATGCTCGACAACGATCACCGTGTTGCCTAGGTCGCGCAAATGTTTCAGCGTTTCCAGAAGCCGGGCATTGTCGCGCTGATGCAGGCCGATGGACGGCTCGTCCAGCACATAAAGCACGCCGGTCAGGCCGGAGCCGATCTGCGAGGCGAGCCGGATGCGCTGGCTTTCGCCGCCTGAAAGAGTGCCAGAGGAGCGGGACAGGGTCAGATAATCGAGGCCGACATCGTTCAGGAACTTCAGCCGTTCTCGGATTTCTTTCAAGATCCGCCCGGCGATTTCCGACTGTTTGTCATTCAGCTGGGCCGGAAGGCCATCGAACCAGTCCCGCGCCTCGCGGATAGACAATTCGGTGATTTCACCGATGTGCTTGCTGGCAATCTTAACTGCCAGGGCTTCGGGTTTTAACCGGAACCCGCCGCAGGCCGGGCAGGCATGGTCAGACTGGAACCGGGCCAGTTCTTCGCGCACCCAGGTGGATTCGGTCTCCCGCCAGCGGCGTTCAATGTTTCCGATCACTCCTTCAAAGGCTTTTTCGGTCCTGTAACTGCGCACTCCGTCATCATAGACGAATTCAACCTTGGTCTTGCCGGTGCCATGCAGAACCGCATTTTGAACTTCCTGGGGAAGATCCTTCCAAGGGGTCGACATGGCGACCTTGAAATGGGTGCAGAGCGCTTCCAGGGTCTGCGAATAATAGGGCGAGGTGGAGCCGGTTTTGGCCCAGGGCAGGACCGCCCCTTCGCGCAAGGACAGGGAGTGGTCGGGGACCACGAGATCTTCTTCAAAGGCCAGCGTTGTGCCAAGCCCGTCACAGGTCGGGCAGGCGCCAAAGGGGTTGTTGAAGGAAAATAGGCGCGGTTCAATTTCCGGAATGGTGAACCCGGAAACCGGGCAGGCGAATTTTTCGGAAAAAATCAGCCTTTCCGGATCCCCCTTGGCATCCGTCTTGTCTGCAAATTCGGCAGCCGCAATGCCGTCTGCCAGCTTCAGGGCTGTTTCCAGAGAATCGGCCAGCCGGCCGGAAATGTCGTCGCGCACGACGATCCGGTCCACGACCACATCGATGTCGTGCTTGAATTTCTTGTCGAGAGCAGGGGCTTCGGAAATCTCGTGAAACGTTCCGTCGATTTTGACCCGCTGGAAGCCCTTTTTCATCAGTTCCGCAAGTTCCTTGCGGTATTCGCCTTTGCGGCCGCGCACCATCGGTGCGAGCAGATAAAGGCGCGTGCCTTCTTCCAGCTCCATTACGCGGTCGACCATCTGGCTGACCGTCTGGCTTTCGATTGGCAGACCCGTGGCGGGGGAATAGGGAATCCCAACCCGGGCAAACAGCAGCCGCATATAGTCGTAAATCTCGGTCACCGTGCCGACCGTCGATCTGGGATTGCGGGACGTTGTCTTCTGCTCGATGGAAATGGCCGGGGACAGACCGTCGATTTGGTCCACATCGGGCTTTTGCATCATTTCCAGGAATTGCCGGGCGTAGGCGGAGAGGCTCTCCACATAGCGGCGCTGGCCTTCCGCATAGACCGTGTCGAAGGCGAGTGAGGATTTGCCCGAACCGGACAGACCGGTCATGACGATCAACCGGTCGCGCGGCAGGTCAAGGTCAACACCTTTGAGATTATGCTCCCGGGCCCCTCGAATGCTGATCATTTTCGTCGGGTCGTTTTTCCAGGTTTCGTCTGTCCGGTCGCCGCCAGATGTCGACATGCTTGTGGTTCCTGCCGTCTGGGCCGCCCTAAGCGGCCCGCCAATTCGTTTGCCTTGGTCCCAGTACAGCTCTGCCGGTGCTTGAAACCGTTTCTCGATATAGCACCGAACCGGGCAACATCCAGTAGAGGAAGACGTGGCCGTTGAGAAACACCATGAAAACTGAGATGCAATTGAAACCTGTTTACAGAAATGATAAGAACAAAACAAGTACAAGATGCGAAAAAGAGGACGGAACTGCAAGCTGCCTCAGAACAGGCCGGGAGGCACGGTCAATCTGGTGTGGCGGAGAGGGCTTGCCTTGTGGAAAATGGGTTCTTGGGAACAAAAATGAAGGCAGGGCGCTTGGCGGACCGCTACGGTTCTGGTTTCTAGCCGCTATAAAGGCTCAGATTACCCGGCAGAAGGTTTCAGACCGCACCGGAAACTGGACAAGCCATAACAAACAGGAGTGCAGGATGGCGGGCAGCGTCAACAAAGTTATTTTGGTCGGCAATCTCGGGGCCGACCCGGAAGTCCGCCGGACACAGGACGGCCGGCCGATCGCCAATCTGCGCATTGCTACCTCCGAAAGCTGGCGGGACCGCAATTCTGGCGAACGCCGGGAAAAAACCGAATGGCATCGGGTGGTGATCTTCAATGAAGGTCTGTGCAAGGTGGCCGAGCAGTATTTGCGCAAGGGCTCGAAGGTCTATCTTGAAGGCCAGCTGCAGACCCGTAAATGGCAGGACCAGTCCGGGCAGGACCGGTATTCCACCGAAGTCGTTCTGCAGGGGTTCAATTCGAATCTGACCATGCTGGATGGCCGTGGCGAAGGCGGCCAGTCCGGGGGCGGATTGCCGGATTATGGCAATGACAGCCAAGGTGGCGGCGGCTTCGGCGGCGGTGGCGGCGGAAGCTATGGTGGCGGCTCCGGCGGCGGAGGCGGCTATGGCGGCGGATCTGGAGGCGGCGGCTTCGGCAGTGGCGGTGGCGGCGGTGCTGGCCCCATGGACGACGAAATTCCGTTCTGACCGCAAACTTTGGTCGTGGAGGCCAAGGGAGCCGGGAAAAACCCGGCTTCCGCACCTTAAGCGGCGCTGCCAGAAATACGCCGACTGCCGCCGATGCGCCCGGGTCCTGGAGCAAATTGCGTTCACTCGGATCGGCCACTTGCGGTTAGAAATTCTAAGATTTCAACGCAACAGACAAGAGGCACGCGACATATTCGTCACACCGATTTGATTTCAAAATATGTGTATGAGCCTTGCCCTTAACCCCTTCATCAATCCTGATATAGTAACAATCAGTTTGCGGTTCGCGGACGGAATTGCTGCACCGGCTTAATTTTACCGGGTTCCAGCGCTACACATCGCGGACAAAGTTGAACCGGACCCGTTCAGGATTCGGGACAATTTTAAGGAGAGTGGGCTGGCGGTTCCGCGCCCGGACAGTGTTACTGACACGTTGAACCGGTTACCGGGGCCGCGACTTTTTAGGGTTACGCGATGCAGGCGAACAATATGAAACAAGAAACACGGTCAGATGCCACCCGCAAGACCGGCAAAGTGGAACAGCTGCAATGGGCTGCTGGCACATCCCTGAAAGCCTGTCTCATGGTGACAGTGCTGGCGGGAGGAATCTGCGCGTCTATGGCCGGTCCGGCGTCTGCTCAGGGCTTTTTTCAACGTCTGTTTAATCCGGAACGGCAACGAATTCAGCAGGAACAGCTGCGTGCAGAACAGCTCCGCCAGAAAGCGGCCAAAGTCAAGGTGTCCGCTCCGCGCTACCTGAATTACAAGGCGGATGTGCTCAAGCCAGTGTCGCTGACGCCACTTTCTGAAAAGAAGACTGCAGAAGTCCAGCCGACTGCCACCGAGGGTATCGAAGCGCAGGAAACGGCTCTCACGGGAAGCGATGCCCTGCCGGCGGCTGAAGTTCTGACGGCGTTTGACAAAGCCCGCCCAAGCCTCAAAGGCCTATCCCTGACAGTCCTTCCGGACGTGGGCAAGGCGCTGATCGCCTATTACCGGGAGCATCCGGATTTTCTCTGGGTGGATGCCAATGGCGTCACCCTGAAAGCCGAACGGCTGCGGATGGAACTGGGTGACGCGGCCTCATACGGACTGGTGCCTGAAGACTATTTTGTGCCGCTTCCCGATCTCAGCGGCGTTGACGACGCGGACCGGGCCGCCGTTCTGATGCGGTTTGAGATGAGGCTCAGCGCTGCCGCTCTGACCTATGTGCTGGATGCAAAGCGCGGCCGCGTCGATCCGAACCGGATTTCCCAATATCATGATCTGCCCCGGCACAAGGTTGACCTGGCCGCTGCGCTTGGCGATCTGGCTGCGGCCAATGATGTAGCAACCGCGCTTCAGTCCATACAGCCGCAAAGCGATCATTTCCGCAGGCTGACTGAAGAACTGAAACGCTTGAAAGCGGAAGACGAAGACAAGGAACAGATTGTCATCGCACCCGGCACGTTTCTGAAAGCGGGCAAGTCGAGCCCCGAGATGAAGCATATTGTTGCTGCAGTCGCCAAGAACGGGTCCGATGTGCTGAAGACCGTTCATGCCGAGACGCTTGAGGCCTATGACGGCAGTGACGTCTATACGCCGGAGTTGGTCGCCCTTGTGAAGGCCTTTCAGAAAGATGCCGGCCTGACGCCTGACGGCATCGTCGGCAAAAACACCATCAAGGCGATGGTGGGGGAAACCAACGCGGCCAAGATTGCCAAGGTTCAGCTCGCCATGGAGCGGAGCCGCTGGCTGCCAGAACATCTCGGTCCCCATAAGGTCTTCATCAACCAGGCGGCCTTCACGGCCACCTATACAGAGGCTGGCAAAGAGCCCTATTCCATGCGTGTTGTGGTGGGCAAGAAGTCGAACCAGACCAATTTCTTCTACGACAAGATCGAAGTGGTGGAATACAATCCCTATTGGGGCGTTCCCTATTCCATCATCGTCAATGAAATGCTGCCCAAACTGGCCAATGATCCGTCTTATCTGGACCGGGCAGGCTATGAGGTGACGACCCCGGGCGGTCGGCAGATTTCGTCCGCATCTGTCAATTGGTATGCGGTGGCTGCCAAGCAGCAATCAGTGAATGTGCGGCAATATCCGGGCCGGTCGAACGCCCTTGGGGAAGTCAAGATCTTGTTCCCGAACAAGCATCATATCTATATGCACGACACGCCGTCCAAGAGCCTCTTCAAAAAAGACGTGCGGGCCTTCAGCCACGGCTGTATCCGCCTGCAGGACCCCAAGGGCATGGCAGCTGCCGTGCTTGGCAAATCGAAGGACTATGTGTCGTCAAGGATCGCGTCCGGTCAGAACGAGCAGGAAAAAGTCACCGGCAACATCCCGGTTTATGTGTCCTACTTCACCGCATGGCCGGAAGCCGATGGCAGTGGGATGGGCTATTATTCCGACGTCTATGACCGGGACCGCTATCTTTTGAAGGCCATCGACAAGACAGAAGCGGCCCGCGCCAAGGCCCGTCAAGACGGGTAGGCGCGCCACGCTTGAAAGGGCCTCAACAGGTAAGAGACAGATCCGAATTCACAGACTTTGCCCTCAAAAACGGGCCTGAACACACAAAGCGCCGGATTGTGCCGACGCTGAACGTCTTTAAGGCCCCCGGCGGAGACGCCGGGGGTTTTGCTGTTCTACCGGACGAGAGCAAATCGGCTCCGCTTTGGTTTGTCTTTCGCGGCCTGAGATCAGAGATTTCAACGCGAAAGACAAAGCAATTTTAATCCGGACTTATGCGGCAGGCTCTAGCGTGCTGCGCCTGCCAGCGATTCAAGAGTGGCCGGAAAGGCACTTGTTCAAGGACGCGGCAATATTGCCCAGAAGCTGCGGATAAAGATCCGGGCCATTGGTCAACTCGGTTCCCAGCGGGTCGAGCGTACCTTTGTGGGCATCGCTGCCTTCCAGAACCACATCCACAAGCTTGGCGTCGAATTGAGGTTCCTGGAACACGCAGGTCACTTCGAGATCTTTGATCCTCTCCTGCACTTCCGCAACACGGCTGGCGCTTGAAACAGTTTCCGGAGAGATCGTGATTGCACCGCTCGCCTCGAGGCCGAAATGATGCTCAAAGTGATGATAGGCGTCATGGAAGACGACAAATTTCTTGCCAGCCACCGGTGTCAATGTGCCCTCAATTTCTGCTTCCAGAGCTTCAATCCGGTCTGCAAACGCCTCGGCGTTTTTCTGATATAGCGCCGCATGATCCGGATCAGCCTTTGACAAGGTTGCTGCCATGGCCTTGGCAATTGCGATGCCATTATCCGGGTTCAGCCAGATGTGCGGATCTTTGCCGTGGTGGTCATGAGCGTGATCATGGCCCGCATGCTCTTCGTGATCATCGCCATCGTGCCCGTGATCACCATGGGCGTGCTCTTCGTGAGCGTGGTCGTGATCGTGACCCTGTGCTTCGGAATGGGCTTCTTCGCCATGATCGTGGTCATGTTCATGTTCAGCATGTTCTTCATGGTCATGACCGTCGTCATGATCAGCGTGCTTTTCGTGATCTTCATGGTCTTCATGGGTCTCATGGGCGCCATGATCATGGCCCTCATGATCCCCGTGATCATGGGCATCAAAATTTGCCCCTTCCCGGAATGGGAGCTGCGAAATGCCATCGGCCTCAAGCAGTTCAACCGTTACGGCATTTGCGGCCATGGAGCTGATCGGTTTGGCTAGAGAAGTCGTCAGTTCCGGGCCGATCCAAAAAACCACATCCGCCCCTTGAAACAGGAACGCCTGGGAGGGCTTGAGGGCAAAGCCATGCGGCGAGGCCGCACCGTCAATGATGATGTGCGGCTCGCCAACGCCTTCCATCACCGCGGAGGCAATGGAATGCAGTGGCTTGATCGTTGTCACGACATTCGGGGCGTCCGCAAAAGCCGGAGTGGCACCGGCGGCCAGAAGTAGGGACCCGGTCAGCGCCGTACGAGAGAGAATGCTCTTGAAGGGCGAAGCGGGGCGAGGGAACCTTGTCTGAGATGTCATTGGAGTTCGTATCCATGCATGTAATCTTGTAACGCGTAATTCTATAACGTCCGGGCGGGAGACACGCAAGCGCCGGGCGGCAGGAATGCGGACAGGGACAACCGGCAGAGGCAGGTTCTGTGGGAACCCAGGTGGTTAACCCGTTGTTTCAAGGATTGTTTACTTTAATGACGCAAGGTCCAGGTACTTGGTCTCATGTGCAGTTTGGGCGTTATGGTATTTCGAAAATCATCCTGGGAAGAGTATTCACTGGATGGACCTCTTGAATTGGAACAGGGGCCGCCACCGGTGGTTTATCGCCGTATTCTGCAGGTATTATCACTTGGAGCCGCCGCCTTTCTCGGCTGGTCCATGGTCGGTCAGGTTCGGGAGGTGGCCAAGGCAAGCGGGGAAATCATACCGGCCGGCAAAGTGCAGACCGTTGGACACCTTGAAGGTGGCATTGTTGCTGAAGTGCTGGTTCAAGAAGGCCAATTGATTGAAAAGGGCACCCCGCTCGTGCGGCTGCAGGAAACAGCGACATCCAGCGATCTGGAACGGGTGCAGGACCGGCTGCGGTTTCTGGCGCGGGAAGAACAGCGCCTTGCCCTGGAACCTTTGAACGGCACGGGGCTCCGCCTGGGTGGCGCCGCCAAATTCAGCGAAGCCCAGCAGGCCGCTCTCGAGGCGCGGAAAAAGGCCTTCGACCAGGAGCAGCAGGTGCTGAAGGCGAGGGTCAGCGAAAAACAGGCCGAGATCGCAAGTGTCTCTGAACGCATCGCGCTCCAACGAACCCAGGTCGAGATCGAGCAGGAAAAATTTGCGATCCAGCAATCACTCTATGATCAGGGCTACACGTCCAAGCGCCGGTTTCTGGACGCAAAGTCGGCGCTGCAGATGGCTCAAAGTGAATTGAGCGAACTGGTTGGGCGCAAGGGCCGGGCCGAGGCGCTGCTGGACGAGGCGAAGGCGGGGCTTGAACGCTCCATAGCGTCTGCCGAAGAAGAGCTTGCCGAAGAACGCAGCCGGGTGGCTCAGGAGCGCAGTGAATTGCGGTTCGAAGCGGAAAAGCAGAGAGACCGTTTTGAACGTCTGTTCGTGCGCGCGCCCATCAGCGGGCATATCAAGGCTCTGAACCTGAAAGGGGCCGGTAGTGTTCTGGCGCCGGGTGACGTGGTTGCAGAAATCGTGCCCACCAGCAGTGATCTGGTGGCAGAGGTGCGCATTTCCCCCCGAGACATCGGGCATGTGGACGTGGGCGCTGAAGCGGAAATTGCGATCACCACTTTCGATCCCAACATTCAGGGTACGGTCAAAGGCAAGGTTTCGGTCGTGTCAGCCTCCAGCTTCCGGGATGAATACGGCAATTACTACTTCAAGGCCGAGATTCCGTTACCGTCAGACAAGATTGGTACAGGCGCTGAGGCTGATACGATTTCACCGGGCATGGTGGTCGACGCGAAGATCATCACCGGCTCGAAGTCCATCATGCAATACATGCTGAAGCCGGTGACCCGCGCCATTGGGAACCCGCTCAGCGAACGCTGACCGGGCTTTCTTGTCCTGTCCGTGAGACCTGTTCGTCTCCGCAATGGTACCGGTGCCGTTTACCAGCGGATTTCTTCCACCTGAGCGAAGTCGATCTTGCTGCCATCAGCAAAGTCGACTGTACCGCTCGCATCCTGGGACAGCTCCAGGCGGCCCTCTTCGGTGATGACGTTTTCCACAGTTCCAGTGGTCACTGTCACCGTCCAGTCCGTGCAATAGTCTCCTGCGGAAGACACACAGGCATCACCGCCGAGGTCGATCACATCAGTCCAGCAGCTGCCAGCGCCGCCATAGACGGTGTCATTGCCATCCCCAAGCCCGTACATGAACAAGTCAGATCCGTCACCGCCGTGAAGGCTGTCATCGCCAGCCCCACCGACCAGAATGTCATTGCCTGCGTTGCCGGAAATACAGTCCGCGCCGCCTTCACCCATCAGGAGATCCCGGCCGCCATTGCCGATGATCTGATCTGCAGCTCCCCCGGAGCCACCTTCGATTCGGTCATTTTGGTCGCCGGTCTGAAGGGTGTCGCTTCCGCCGGCACCGTCAACGTGGAAGGATTGGCCAGAGCCATAGAATGAGCCACCCATATCATTTTCGGCATAGTCGCAATCGTAGTCACCGGTTACTCTAAGCGAGAAGCTTCCGGTTGAAACTGAACCATCCGCTGCAGATGCGGTGACGGTGACGTCGATGCTGCTTTCGCTCTGGCTGTCGAAAAAAGCATGATCGGCAACGACGACGTTTCCGTCCGCATCCACGGAAAACCGGTCATCGCTGACGGCGTAGCTGGAAGCACCGTCATCAGAGGTCAAAGACGCGACACAGACCCCGACTTTCGTTCCAGCTTCAGCGAGTTCATGAAATGAGTTGCCGCTGCTGTCCGCATCCAAGAGCGGTGCTCCAGGGGTGATAGCAAGGTCCCCCGCCGCAACGTCGCCATCTGAGAAAGCAAAGGTCTCCACATTCGAGGCCATCACGGTCCCATCCGGTGAGCCCTCACGCGTATCGACAAGGGTCAGGCTGCCATCCGTGTTCTCATGGACGGAATAGTCGTTTTGCGCGCCGGTCAGGACCACGCAATCAGTCCCACCGCCACCATCAACGGTATCATTGCCGCCGAAGGCATAGACGATGTCGTCCTGAGCGCTGCCGTTCAGCGCATCATTGTCATTGGTGCCAAGCGCAACACTAATGGTTTCCTCGTAGGCAGCATTTCCCGAATCCGTCACCTTGACGGTGACATTTTCAGTAAGAGCCGTCCCGCCGTCAAAGTCCTGGCGAAGCGACAGTTCCCCGGTCACAGGGTCGATTTCAAGCAGGTCATTGTCCTGCTGAACAAAGCTGAAATGGAAAGAATCGCCTGCATCCGCGTCCGCAACGGTCTCGATGCCCGCGACGACAGTGCCGCTGGCAAGGCCTGTGGAATCCAGACCCAGGGCGGAGGTGCCGGAGACCTTGAGGGCCGTCGGCGCGCTGTTTTGCAGCTCGTCCGCTGAATAGGTGCCGTCAGCAAACCGGAAATTCTCAACGCCCATGACCGTGTCGGTCCCGTCCGGTGATCCGTCCCGGTTATCGGTGACCGTGAAAACACCATTGTCGTCTGTGATCGTGTAGTCGGACAGGTTCCCGGAATACACCGCGGTATCGGTCCCCGTACCACCACGCAGCAGATCATCTCCGCCATCCCCGGACAGAAGGTCATCGTCGCCTTCACCTGTCAAAACATCCTTGCCGTCACCGCCGATCAGCGTGTCGTTCCCATCCCCAGAATAAATCCGGTCGTTCCCGGCGCCACCGTCAAGGTAATTGTCGGAATCACTGATCTGGACGCCCATGGCGTCATCGATGAAGTCATTGCCCGCGCCGCCATAGACCGTATCGGCACCAGTCCCGAATTCGATATGGTCATTGCCGTCCCCACCATGGATCACATCATCTCCGGCGCCGCTATAGATGGTGCTGCCATCTTCATGCGCCGTTATCGTTTCTGCACCATCCGTGCCGGTAATTGTTGTTTCCGAAACACCATCGTCGGTGAATTGATCCTTGCCGGCGGCAATCTGATAGGTCTCAGCTACATCGGAAACCCCAATGTCAAACGACTGCGTGGATTGGGACCCGTCCGATGACGTGGCCGTGACGGTGAACGACACTACCGGCTCGCTTTCATGGTCGAACGTGGCGCCGTCTGCCACTGTGACCGTGCCGTCCTCAGCAACGGCAAAGCGGCTGTCGTCGATGGAATAGGTGACCGTGTCTGAAACGTCATCAGATGCCGAAACGGTGACGCCCGTGTCTGCGCCGCCTGACGCATCCTCTGAGATTGTATTGGCAGCACTGTCGGTGTCGGTCACATCGGAGACAGCGCTTTCATTTACATCCGAAACGGAGATTGTGAAGGTTTCCTGAGACGAGGACCCGTCTGAGGAGACGACCGTGACCGTGACATCAATCGTGCTCTCGGTCTCTGCGTCGAAAGAAGCGCCGTCGGCAACCGTGATCTTGCCATCCGAGCCGACGTCAAACCGGTCGTCATCGATCGAAAAAGACACAGTATCGGTTGCGTCTGAATCCGATGCTGCGGCCGTGATCCCGGTGTCCGCGCCTGCAGCGGCTGTTTCGGAGATTGTATTTGCCGAGGGATCACTGTCGGTCAAAGCCGAGACGGCAAATTCGTTTATGTCGGCAACGGTGATCGTGAAGTCTTCCGAAACACTCAGGCCGCCTTCATCCGTGGAGGTTATGGTGACCGTTACGGTTTCTTCGGCTTCCCGGTCCAGGTCCGCGGCGTCTTTCAGCTTCAGGATCTGCTGGCCGGAGGTGTCTTCAACCACCTCAAAGCGGTCATCGGACACCGTATAGCTATGCGTGTCGTCCTGGTCCGGATCTGTGGTGGTGAGCGTGCCGACAACCGCGCCATCCACGCCTTCGGCAACTGTCATGTCATGGGCTTTGAGCGTGACATTGTCTATGAAGGCGCCGATCGAGACGTTGTCGCCTGCACTTTCTTTGAGTTCAAGAAGGTCGCTCCCTCCCGTGCCAACGACCTGAAATTCATACGTGGACCAGGAGCCTTTTGCCGGGTCGAACGTGTCCACAAGTTCACCATTCCAATAGACTTCAACAGTGCTCATAGAGGAGCCCATACGGGACTGTGCATCCATGGAAAGGGTGTAGACCTGTCCGGTAACCGTCTCCATGGATTGGGAAATGGAGTCTACCTCATTGCCGGAGTCCAGCTCGATATGCTGATCGCCTTCGGTTGCTTCAATACCATTCTTGCGGTCCCAGACTTCGATTGAGCTATCGGTAGCCCACGCCCCGGACGGATCGGTCTCTGTTTGAATGAACGATCCAGACCCGACGTCGAACTCCTCAAAGCTGCCATTGCGGACCAGATCGCTCGTATCCGTGACCAGCTGAATATTGGTCGGGGCTGCATTGGCCGGTCCCGAAACATCGATCGTGAAGGTTTCTTCCGATTGGGATCCGTCCGAAGAGGTTGCCGTAACCTTCACATCAATGGAGCTCTCCGTATCTGCGTCGAAGACGGCTCCCTCCGCAACGGTGACGACGCCCTCCTCATCGACCGCGAACCGGGGGTCATCGAGGGTATAGGAAACCGTGTCTGTGGCATCCGGATCATCGGAATGGACCGTAAGCCCAACTTCGTCACCGGCCTGAGCATCTTCAGAAACCGCATTTGCCGCGTCACCTGTATCGACAACATCGCTTGCAGCATATTCGTTGTAGTCAGAAACGTTCAGCGTGAAATCTTCGGAACTCGAAGATCCGTCACTTGACGTAGCCATAACAGTAAAAGTGACCTGGCTTTCGGTCTCAGCATCAAACACGGCACCATCGGCAACTGTCACATGACCATTTGCATCAATCGTAAACCGGGCGTCATTGATCTCATAGCTGACCGTGTCGGTTGCATCGCTGTCTTCCGCGTGAGCCGTAACCCCAACGGTTGAACCTGCGGGCGCATTTTCCGAGATTTCGTTCGCGCTCAGGGTGGTGTCGGTCAGATCGGAGATGCGCGCTTCATTCACATCGCCAACAGAGATTGTAAAGCTCTCTGTCTGGGTTTGCCCGTCAGACGATTGGGCAATAACGGTGATCGTATGGCTGGCAGCCGTTTCCGCATCAAGTTGTCCTGCGACAGACACGACACCGGTTACCGGATCGATCGAGAACAGACCAGCCGCGTCCTCCTGGAGGCTGTAGGTCACCTGGGTGCTGCCACCGGCGTCTGCCTGTGCCGTAATGCCAGTGGCAGTTCCAGGCGCTGCTGTCTCGGTAACGGTATTGTCCGACCCATCCGCATCCGCAACGGCAGACAACTGAGACGGCGTGACTGTCTCTTCCCGGCTGGATTCGCTTTCGGCACCGTCTCCGCCATCGTTCTCGAGGTCAATTTGAAGGCCGGTTCCGTCTGCTGAGGACTGCAGCGGGTCCATTCGCTCCGAAGGGGCTGGAGCCGCGCCAGAATCAATCATCGCGCCAGAGGTGCCAGCGGCTTCCTCGGCGAGAGAGACCGGCGGCGCGCTCGACCCTGGAGCGTCGACCATCCCAACGGCTGCGGCAGGGGCCAGGTTCTCAAGGTCTTCTGTATCGAGGGGGGCTTCAGAGCGTATGGTCTGGCCGTTCGCAGATGGTTCGTCAAACACGAGATCGGCAGAAAGTCCGTTTTCGGCCCCAGGCGCCAAATCGTCAGGATCAAAGGCAAGGAGGTCCGCTTCAGGGACATCCCGGCCAGCCGGCGCGGGCAGGGGGGGGACATGATACGGCTCACCGTCGACGCCCCCCAGATGCAGGTTCGAAGCGATGTATTCGTTGGAATCATCATTGCCCTGTGCGAGGTGATAATCGCTGGCTGGATCCAGTTGCCGGTCCCGCGTATCAATCAAGCCGGATTGGAGATAATGATCCGAAGTCAGGGTTGATGCTTTATCTTCGCTGTTTTGGCCCTGATGCCGGCCATTCGGCCGATTTCCGGTGTCATTTGCCATTCGCTTGCCTGTCCGCACATTTTTATCTGCTACCACTGAACGACGGCGCCGTTAACAAAGCGAAAAATCATCCGGATAATCTGTTGGTTATTTGAAATTAGCCTCTCAAAGAGGGGGTAGGGTAAACGTTTGTTAAACCAGACAGCGCAGGTTGGATGATAGGTGCACAACTCTGGCTAACTAATGCTGAAATCGATCTTTTCTTCCTTTACTGTTCCCATGATCCGGGTGAAACATTCACCGAGTGGGCAGTGGATTTCGGCTCCCCGTTTGCCATCCGATGTCGTGACCGCGTCGATCCTTGCCAACATCCTCGGTCTGGCCATGCCCCTTGCGATTCTGCAGGTCTATGACCGGGTGTTGCCCAACCAGTCCTCAGACACGCTTCTGGTCCTGATGGCAGGTGTCATCTTTGTGCTGATCGCTGATGGCCTGATCAAGATCGCAAGAACAGCCGTCGTGTGCCGGCTGGGCGCCAGCTTTAATCACCACAGCCATAAGGAACTGATCCGGCGGGTCTTGCATGCCAATCCGGAAGACTTTGCAGCAACGCCGGTTTCCGTGCATACGCACCGGCTACGCTCACTGCAATCGGTCTCCGATCACTACGGGGACCAGGCTCGGCTTCTGTCCATCGATCTGCCTGCTGGTGGCGTCTATCTGGCCGTACTGACCTTCATTGCAGGCCCTTTGGCGCTTGTTCCATTGTGTCTCCTGGTCCTCTTCGGTCTATTTGCCGTCAACCGGAACCGGGCGCTGCGAAACGTCATCTCCGACCGGGCCGATCAGGACGACAGAAAGTCCGATTTCATCATCGAGGCGCTTACCGGGGCCAGAACCCTGAAGTCCCAGGCCATGGAAGCGTTGATTATGCGCCGCTTCGAACGGCTGCAGGGGGAAACGGCCCGTTTGAGCGCCCGTTACATGCAACTCGCTGGGCAGGCCCGGGATGCTTCGTCGCTCTTTGCGACGCTGACGACCGTCTGCGTTGTTCTTTTCGGGTCCGTTATGGTTATTGAGGAAACTTTCAGCATTGGGGGCGTTGCCGCCAGCACCTTGCTGGCCGGGCAGTTCGTGCAGCCCTTTTTAAGGGCCATCAACCAATTGACCGATATGCAACGGCTACGCCACGACCATAGCCAGGTCGTGGCCCTGTTCGACCTGCCACCGGTCGTCTCTGGAAAGGTTCCTGAGAACGGCTCCGATGGTTCAATCCGATTGGTGAATGTGTCGCTGAACGGCCCGTCAGGCGGCCGCATTGCCTCAGATCTCAATCTGACGGTCGCCCCGGGAGAGATCGTTGGTGTCAGCGGCTCTGACGGAGGCGTCAAAACAGCCCTGATGAAGGTACTGAAAGGGGACCGGTGCCCCGATCAAGGACATGTCCTGATTGGCGGGCACGATTTTTCGGGTCCCTACAAGGATTCCATGCGCAGCTCAATCGCCTATGTGGACAGCAAGGCGGCTATCTTCAACGGCACGCTTCTTGATAACATCACCATGTTTGGTGCCATTTCCGACATTGCTCACGCACGCATGGCGGCCCGTCTCATCGGGTTGGAAAAGGACATTCATCTGCTGCCAAAAGGGTATGACACGCAGCTGGGGGCGGATCTCGGAGGCAAGCTGCCCACGTCGATCCTTCAGCGAATCTGCATAGCCCGGGCGCTGTGCGGTGAGCCCAAAATCCTGATTCTAGACGAGGCGAATGCCTTGCTTGACCAGTCCGCAGAAAAGGGGCTCCTGGAGGCTCTTAAACAGTTGAAAGGGCATTTGACCGTGATTCTGGTCAGCCAGCGCCCCTCGATGCGGGCCGTCGCCGACCGGCAGTTCCTCGTGGAAAACGGACAGCTCCAGGATCTGAAGCCGGGAAGCGTATCAGAGCCTAAGAGCCGGACCGGCACTGCTAGCAAGGAATTGTCAGCTTGACACGCGCGCTTTTTGATCTTCTGGACCTGGAGCCCTCGACGAATCCGGTTCACCGGCAATGGGAAGACCTGTCCGATGATTTGACGCGGGAAACGGCTGGCCAGTCGACCGCTTTCTCTCATCTGAGCAATAGCACAACTCCGGCAGGAAAATGCCTTGTTCCTCTCCTGCGCGAAATGTCGTGGCAGGGCAATGACCGGCTATTGTTCGAGGCGCTGCCGCATTTTGACGGCATTGACACCCTTCAGGACCTGCGCAAGGTTCTGAGCCGGGTCAAAATTGTGACAACTCCGTTTCACGGTGACCTGGGAACGTTGCCCGACCATCAGCTGCCGTGTCTGTGTGCCACCGGGGACGACGTTCTTGTTCTGGCCAGCAAGACGCCGGAAGGGGATTTCCGGGCCTATTCTGGAGCCTCCGAAAAGGCCGCTCTCCTCACGCCCAAAGCCCTTCGAAAGGCCGAGCTTTTCCTCGTTTCGGAAGATCGTGACCCGGCCGAAAAGACGGGTGCGGCCAGAAGCTGGTCCTCCGCGGCAGCCAAACAGTTCCGCGCCAGTATTCTGGCCATACTGGGGATTGGACTTCTTCTGAACGTCATTGCCTTGGGACCGCCGCTGTTCATTATGGCGATCTATGACAAGGCCATGGGCGCCAAGGCGTTCGATGTTCTGCTGACTATGGCAGCCGGGATAGCGATCATTCTTGTGTGTGAACTGGTGCTCAGAAGAACCAAGAACAGACTTCAGGCCTATCTGGGTGGCCGCGTGGACGCAATCGTGGGCAATGCAGCGTTTCAACGGATCTTGCATCTGCCCTATGCGATGCTGTCGGAAGCTCCGGTCGGCATGCAAGTCATGCGGCTGCGCTATTTCGACAGTGTGCGCGACATCTTTCAAAGCCCGCTGTTGAACGCGATTGTCGACATCCCCTTCACGCTGATCTTCATCGTTGCAATCTTTCTGATCGGTGGGCCGGTGGCCTTCCCACCTCTGGCGCTGCTGCTCGTCTACGGGTTGATTGCGGTCTATGTTCTGCCCAGGATCCAGCGGGAAGTCACCGCTGTCGGAGAGCAGAAAACCCGGTTCATCAGACACGTTATCGAAACCTTCCGGTTTCAGCGTGCGCTCAGAAACCTGTCCGTGGAAGATGCCTGGCTTGACCGGTTTTCCGCCTTGTCGGCACAGTTCAACAAATCCAACGTTCATGCCCGCAGCCTGACCTTTCTGCTGCAAACGGTTTCCCAGACTCTGATGACCATCTGCGGTGTTCTGGTGCTTGGTATTGGCGCCATGCAGGTGATGGAAGGCAATATGAGCCTCGGTGCGCTCATCGCGACCATGGCCATGGCCTGGCGGGTTCTCAATCCCATGAACCAGGCCTTTTTAAGCATCACACAGCTTGCCCAGAGCCGAACGGTTCTTGAGCAGATCAACGCTCTCATGAAAGTGCCGCTGGAGCGGGAACCAGGCTATCTGCCCAAGATCACCCGCGACCTTCAGGGAGACCTTCAGATCTCTTCCCTGGTGCTGCGCTATCCCGGAAGCACGGAAGCCAGCTTGAAGGGTGTCGACCTGACGATCAAGCAGGGGGAAATGGTCGCAATCACGGGCCCCAGTGGATCTGGAAAGTCGGCTCTGTTTCAGGCCGTCACAGGCCTGTTTCAGCCGCAGGTGGGATCAATTCTCTTTGATGGCCTCGATGTGCGCCAACTGGATGCCGGGGAATGGCGAAGCCGGATCGGTTATGCTCCGGAAGATCTCGACTTTTTCTACGGCACCGTCAAACAGAATCTGCTGCTCTGCGAGCCCGGTGCAAGTGACGAGAGACTTTACGACATCACGGAAAAGCTCGGGCTGCTGTCCTATCTGGAGACCCATTTTGACGGGCTTGAAACCCGCCTGAATACGGAGACGGTCAAACGGCTGCCGGACAATATGAAACAGCGGATTGTCCTGGCCAGGGCCTTGGTAAAGACCGTTCCCTTGTATCTCTTCGACAATCCCGGCACCCATCTGGATTTTGACGGGGACCGGCGGTTCATGGCGGTGTTGCAGGCCCTTCGGGGCAAGGCAACGGTTCTGATCAACACCCAACGGCCGAGCCATATGAAGATGGCGGACCGGGTCGTGCTGTTCCAGGGCGGCCAGATCGCCATGATGGGCGCCCCTGACAAGGTTGTGCCGGCTTTGATGGGACAGCAAACGCCCAGGGCCGGGTAGATACATGCGGTTCTTCACGGCAGGATCCTGACATCAAACCGTCAGTTGGCGGCGCCGGACCACACGCCGGTCCCGCCGGTCTGCATAGCCACACGCAGCCCATTCCACCCTGAACCCGACCTCCCGCTTTTTCGAGTTTGCGCGTAAAATGTCCACTTATGTAAATGGACGCGATATGAAAAGCCGAAAGAAACGGGAGGAAGCGCCACTTGCTGCACTTTTTGCGGCGTTCCGCCGCTTTGCCTCCGCTGTCAGCTGACGGGCACCCTCCAGATAGCGCCGACCCCGATTTGTCAATGATAAAACGGGCCGGATGCTTTGGAACAGCTTGAGGAAAGTGGGTATGCCCCCTACAGTCTCAACGCACGTTTGCGGGCACTGTCGATATGATCTTCCAGCGCCGCAACCGCCCGGTCTTCGTCCCGGGTTTCCAGGGCATCCAGGATCTTGAGATGTTCGCCGACAACCACTTCGATCAGATCCGGAAGAATACGGGTTTCCCGGCCGCGGATTATCCGGATCTTTATGGAATTGACCCGGTAGACATTTGACAGGAGGTCATTGCCAAGCCGGTCAATGACAAGGTCATGAAACCCCCAATCAACCGCCTGAGCCCGGTCCAAAAGGGCAGGGGTTACCTCCTTGCGGGCTTCTGCCAGGATCTCTTCGTGCTCCGCACGGATTTTTGCAATCGATCCTGGGCTCTCGTTCCGGCAAAACTCCTTCAGGGCGGCCAATTCCAGAATCATGCGCAGCTGAAAGGCGTTCCGGATAAGGTCGACATCCACATGGGCAATCTGCATGCCCCGTTTGGGCACGGTCTTGACGATTCCCTCTGCTTCAAGGCGCGGAACCAGTTCACGAATGGCCCCGAGCGGCATGCCGGTCATCTCGACCAGCTCACGCTGCGACACGAATTGCCCGGGCAGAATGTCCCGCGCAAGCAGCTTCTCGGTAAACGACCTGTAGGCTTCCCAGCGAAGCGTCGTCTTCAGCCCCTGATCTGTCATTCGGGCGCCGCTCCGTATCCGCTGCAAAGGATCTGGATGGTTCTCGTCACATAGCCTCCAGGGTCAAACACATGCTTAAAACGGTCCCCACGGTTGAATTCACCCATGCCCCACAGGTTCAAAATCCGGGTTCAATCCAAAGACCACGCCTGACAACAGGCGCAGTCGCCGTAACAGGTTAGTGTGATGCCACGATGATGGCAAGCAAGCCATTGTTGGATGAGGCGTTACAAAATCAGAACCTCCGTCAGAGTGACGAGGCTGAATTTGGTGCTATTCGCCCGCCGGAAAGATCAAAATAAACTGCCAAAACAATCATATCTAGGTGATCTGACGAGAAGGAGCAGTAAGGCGTCCGATCTTTTCACTTGCTGACATATCACTAACATGTTAGACGCAATTTCTCAGAAAGAGTTGTCAATCTGACCAGCTGCCGGTCCTTAAGGCTTGAGGAGAGAGAGGGAGCGGCGCTAGATGGCTCTTGCGATACATGTCTCAGGGAGGAAATGATGACAGTCATTACACGCCGCCGGTTTGGTGCGGCCATGGCCACTGCAGCCGCGCTCACCCTTGTTCCGCTTACCAGCTTCTCTGCTGCCGCTGAGGACAAGGTCACATTGCGGATGTCGACCCCGGCCAGCGATACGGACCAGCGCACAATCGCCCTTGCGGATGTGTTTGCGCCTGCCGTATCGGATTTCGCAACCTATGAACCTCATTACAATGCGTCGCTGATTGCGCAAGGCTCCGAGCTCGAAGCCATTGCTTCTGGCGATCTCGAAATGTCCCTGACATCGGCGCAGGAACTGGCGAATTTCTTCCCGGAGTTCTCTATTTTCGCCACCGGTTACGTCCACCAGAGCGCTGCCCATCAGGTTGCTGTTTTCAATGATCCGCTGATGGATCCCTTCAAGAAGAAGGTTGAGGACGAACTCGGCGTCAAGCTGCTTTCGGTCATGTATCTGGGCCGCCGTCAGGTAAACCTGCGCCAGACCAAAGATGAGCTGACCGTCATGACGCCCAAGGATCTGGCCGGCGTCAACCTGCGCATGCCCGGCTCTGATGCCTGGCAGTTCTTGGGAAAGGCTCTGGGCGCCAATCCGACCCCGATGGCCTTTACGGAAGTTTATACGGCGCTGCAAACCGCATCTGTGGACGGTCAGGACAACCCGCTGCCGACTGTGGTGGATGCCAAATTCTATGAAGTCACCAACCAGATCGTTCTGACCTCCCATCTTGTGGACCTGAACTATATCGCCTTTTCCAAGGCGGTCTGGGATGGCCTGTCTGCAGACCAGCAGGCAGAACTTCAGGCGGCAGCCGATGCGGCGGCCGACAGCGCCCGCAAGAAGCAGCTTCAGAAAGAGACTGAACTGGTCTCGTTCCTCGAAGAGCAGGGCCTCTCCATCTACGAGCCGGACGTAAAGGCTTTCCGGGAGCATGTGCAGGCCCAGTATGTCGGCTCCAAATTTGCAGAATCCTGGCCTGACGGCGTTCTCGACCAGATCAACGCGCTCGGTCAGTAACCGGCAACAGGAGAGGGTGGCGAGTAGGCCGCATGAAACCCGTAGTCAAATGGATAACGCGGACGGCCGAAGGCCTGGCAGCCTTGATGATGGCTGCCATGTTCGCCACCTTCATCCTGCAGATCGCTATCCGTTATTCGGCCCGGCTTCCTTGGATAGGGGAGACCTTCCCCCTCCTGGAGCCGGGCCACTACGGCTGGACCCTTGAATTTTGCACGGCGCTTTGGGTCTGGATCGTCTTTTTCGGCAATGCCTTCATTGTCCGGTCCCGCGACCAGGTGCAGTTCGATCTGTTCTACCGAATGGCGTCGCCGGGCCTGCGCCGGGTCTTTCTCATCATCAGCGGAACGGCCATTTCAGCCGGTTTGCTATGGTCCCTGGAACCGACATGGGCCAAATTCTACATTCTGCGCCTGAAGAAGACCGCCACCTTGTCGGAGCTCTTCGGCGATGGTCTGCGCATGCGCGACATCTATGCCGTCTATATTCTTTTCCTGGGTGTGGTTGCCCTGCGGTTCGGGTGGGCCGTCTGGCAGGCGCTGCGCCACGGCGTTCAGGAAGATCAGGCAGAAACACAGGACGGGGCCAGCCGGTCATGAGCGTTGAATTTCTGTTGTGCCTGCTCACGATCGTGATTCTGGCCGGTATCGGTGCGCCGATTGCCTATTCCATTTTGCTGGGGGCCTTTGTCTATCTTGGCCTGGCAGGACAAAGCGTTGGTGTTGCCGGCAAGGTGATCATGGATGGGCTTTATAACAGCTTCATCCTTTTGGCTGTGCCACTCTTCATCGTCGCTGCAAATATCATGAATGCGGGGACGATCTCCGAACGCCTGCTCAATTTCTGTGTGGCTGCTGTTGGCCGGTTCCGGGGTGGGCTCGGCCATGTCAACATTGTCGCCTCGTTGATTTTTTCCGGCATGTCCGGATCTGCCGTAGCCGATGCCGCAGGGATCGGCAAGATCATCATCGAGATGATGGTGAAGTCAGGTCACTATTCGAGAGGCTTTGCTGCCGCTGTGACGGCAGCCTCTGCCACGATTGGCCCGATCATTCCGCCGTCGATTCCGATGGTCCTCTATGCACTGGTCTCCCAATCCTCCATCGGTTACCTGTTTCTGGGCGGCATCATTCCGGGGCTGTTGATGGCCGTTTTGATGATGGCGCTGAATTTTTACATTTCCAGCCGCCGGGGTGCTACGGTGGATACGCCCGTTCCCTTGCGCGAATTGCCCAAGCTGACAGTCAACGCTTTTCCTGCGCTGCTCATGCCCGCCATCCTGCTTTACGGCATCTATGGCGGTGTGACGACACCGACCGAAGCAGCGGCGGTGGCAGCTTTTTACGCGCTCATCCTTGCGGCGGTCTTCTACCGCGCCCTGTCGCTCAAGGCCTTTTACCGCATCCTTGTGGAAAGCGCCCGGTCCTCAGCGGCAGTCGGGATCGTCATCGGCGGCGCTCTCATTCTCAATTACATCGTCGCGTCCGAGAATATTCCAACGCTTCTGGCCAAGGCAATGGTCGGCATTGATGTCTCGCCGCTGATGTTCCTGATCGCCGTCAACATCCTGATCCTGCTGCTCGGCTGCCTTCTGGATGCAACCACGATCATTCTTGTCATCATACCTCTGTTCATCCCCACCTGCCGGGAACTGGACATTGATCTGGTTCACTTCGGCGTCGTTGCAGTGGTGAATTGCATGATCGGCCTGATCACGCCGCCCTACGGTATGCTGCTATTTGTCATCAATGCCGTCACCGGCATTCCTCTGGTGGAAATGATCCGCGAAATCTGGCCGTTTCTCGGGGTACTCATCCTGGCTCTGCTTGCGATGATCCTCATGCCGGACATTGTTTTGTGGCTGCCGCGTGTCTTTGGGTATCCCGGATAAGCGCGCGGTGCCATTGATCTCTTGAAAGAAAGGACGGGCCTGCCATGCAGTCCATAGCTGGAATCGTGCCGGTTGTGCTGACACCCTTCACGCCGGACAACAAGATTGACTGGGACGGCTATGAGCGTCTTCTGGAATGGTATATCAGCAACGGCTCGGAAGGCCTGTTTGCTGTCTGCCAGTCGTCGGAAATGCAGTTCCTGTCTCTCCAGGAGCGGGTCGATCTGGCAAGATTCACGGTCAAGACAGTTGCTGGCCGGGTTCCGATTGCAGCATCAGGCCACATTTCAGATGCTTTGGACGACCAGATCGCTGAAATGACAGCCATCGCCGGAACCGGCATTGACTGCGCGGTCTTCGTGACCAACCGGCTGGCTGGACAGGACGAAGACGGCACCGTTTTGCAAAGCCGCCTGGAAAAACTCATGGCGGCACTTCCCGACGATGTGCCTCTCGGCCTTTATGAATGTCCAGCACCCTACCGCCGTCTTCTGAGCGATGACCACATTGCCTTTTGCGCGCAGAGCGGCCGGTTTTCGATCCTAAAAGACGTCTCTTGCGATCTTGATGTTCTGAAGCGCCGGATCTCCCTGTGTTCAGGCACGCCCTTGGCCATCAACAATGCCAATGCGGCGCTTGCATGGCCGGCCATGCAGGCTGGCGGGAAGGGTTTCTGCGGTGTGATGAACAATTTCCATCCGGATCTCTACCGCTGGATACAGGATCACGGCGCCAATCACCCCGATATTGCCTCTGATCTCGCGCACTTTATGGCCCTTGCCGCCATGTGCGAACCAATGGGCTACCCTAAGATCGCCAAACGGTTCCATCAACGCCTTGGCACATTCGCGCACACAGACTGCCGGGCCGTGACCTTTGACATACACGAGCGATTCTGGGCGCTGGAAGCTGTTTTGGATCACATCTTGGAAGGGGCACAAACCTTCCGCTCTCGCATTGCCATGTTAAAAGACGCGGCCTGAAGCCGAATATCTTGATGGCCAGATCACCTTAAACGCAAAAAAAAGACGGTTGCCAGGCAACCGTCCTAAAGGTGGGCTATTTACGGGGTTATTATGAGCGGCGGAAACGGGTGAGAGCCAAACCGCCAAGACCGCCGAGCAGCAAAAGGGCTGAGGCGGGAAGGGGAACCGGTGTCGTCTGCATGTTTGCATATTCGAAAGCCGGAGCGCCGAGATTGGCAAAATAGACCTGATCGAATTTCAAGTTGGCGAAGTTCACCAGCTTGGTGCCGTCACCAAAAGACAGACCGAGATCAAAGGCGGTCAGAATGGCAACAATCGACCCTTGATACCAGAAGGCGACTGTGTTCCGGCCATAAGGATCCGCATCCGGGGTGCCCCAGATAAAGGACAGAGAGTTCTGAGCTTTATCGAAATAGTAGGATGCAACCGCACCAAATCCGGAAACCGCAGAATAGGGAGACGTGCTGTCGCCCCAAGGAGACGTGCGCACACCCGAATACGTACCCGTTACGTTGTTATAGACGTCGCCGACAATTTCAGTGCCGACCGGGTTGTCGAAAACTGTTGTGCCGACCGGCACATTGGAAACGCTCCAGGTGACAGCCGATGCGGACATCGGCGTCATCAAAAGAGCAAACACAGCGAAAACCGCTGACAGAAGACTGTATTTCATCTTCAGGACCCTTTTAAAAAACCTCAACTCAGCATCCCACTCGCGGGACGCCGTATTTCGCAATGCGTTTCTTTCCCTAAGGCACTTAGTGGGAGTACCCTGAGGGAGAATGAATCCGATATGCAAAAAATCAAATACAATCAAAGTAATTTAAATACAAATATTAATTCAAAAGAAAGTTCAACTTGTACATAAAGCGAAAAACAAAGTATAAAATAGTTCGAAAAGCGTAAGTGGGTAATGGTGCGAATCTAACTTCTCGCCTTCAAATCCCGTGAGGCAGGGTCGTGTCTCATATCTCTCGCATTTTCGTTTTCAGGCGACGGCTCATTGAGTTTTGCTGCCTTCATGGCTCTCTTGCAACTGAACAGATCCCGACCTTTGCAGACCCAAGACGCGCAGTTGAACCTCCAATTGCAGATTTTGGTGCAGACGCAGCGAGTTCCCACTTCGTCCGCGCTCTGAACATTTGTTCAGAGCGCGGACGAAGGTCAGCTCCGAGCCCAAGTTGATCGGTGCTGCGTTTTGCGTGAACGTCAACTGCCGTCTCGGCGGCAGTCTGTTCTATTGCGTTTAAATGTCTTTCATCAGCCTCAGCGCATCATAGATCGCTGCATGGGTATTGCGGCAGGAGACCGCGTCCCCCACGCGGAACAATTGGAACGTGCCTTCGGAATTGCGTGAGACCGACTGGGATGTGCCCGCGACCAGGTCATCGTAATCGACCTCGCCCAAATTGGTGCTGTGTGGCTTAAGGTCGAAGTACAAATCATCCAACGGCAAGATGCCGTAATTCACCACAACCTGATCGTATGTTTTGTCTGTGACAAGATCGCTGTAGTCGGTTCCGATCTGCACCGACAGCCGATTGCCATCGCGCGCCACGCCGAGCAAGCGACGGGTGACGGTGAAGGTCACATCCTTCTCCTGCAAAGACCGCATGTAGGGCACAAGGTTCATGGCCATGACCTCGGGCGCAAACGTGCGATCAGGCGTCATGATCTCGACCTGACATCCGCTCTCTGCCACAACCTCAGCGGCTTGCAACGCGGCGTGATCCCCAGCCTCGTCATAGATCAGCACAGACCCAACCGGCTTTACGTCGCCGGAGATAATGTCCCAGGACGTGACCACATGATCGGCGTCTTGGCCTGTTTCAAACAGTTCGGTATTGGGCAGGCCGCCAGTGGCGATGATCACGACATCAGGCTCAAACGCGAGCACATCTTGCGCCTCGGCCCAGAGATTGAAATGGAACTTAACATCCCGAGCGGCGCATTGTGACATGCGCCAGTCGATGATCGAGATCATTTCTTTACGCCGGGCACTCAGCGCCGTCAGGCGAACCTGTCCGCCGGGATCTGACTGCGCTTCAATGACGGTCACATCATGGCCACGTTCGGCAGCGACGCGCGCCGCTTCCAATCCGCCGGGACCGGCACCGACCACCACAACGCGCTTTGGCGTGTCTGCCGGCGTAATTTCGTGCGGCATGGTCAGTTCCCGTCCTGTCGCCGCGTTGTGGATGCACAGCGCATCGCCCGCTTGGTAGATGCGATCGAGGCAGTAGGTGGCGCCGACACAGGGCCGGATATCGTCCTCACGTCCTTCCACGATTTTCTGGACGATATGCGGATCTGCCATATGCGCCCTTGTCATGCCAACCATATCCAGTTGGCCTGATTGCACCGCATAGCGCGCCGTTGCGACGTCGGGAATGCGTGCGGCATGGAAGGTTGGCATGCCGGTAGCGGCCTTGACCCGGCCTGCAAAATCCAGATGCGGCGCGCTTTTCATACCTTGGACCGGGATCACATCTGTCATCGCGGGATCCGTGTGGATCCGCCCCCGGATCACGTTTAGGAAGTCAACCTGGCCCGTTGCAGCAAGCCGTTTCGAAATCTCCAGCCCTTCTTCTTCCGTGATGCCACCTTTTTGCGCCTCATCCGCTGTGTACCGCAGGCCAATGATGAACTCGGACCCGACGCGTTTGCGAATAGCGGCCAGAACATCCATTGGAAACCGCAGTCGGTTTTCAAGTGTGTCTGCACCATATGGCCCAACCAGATCATTCGTCAGAGGCGACCAGAACTGATCCAGCAGGTGGCCGTAAGCCTGCAATTCTATTCCGTCCATGCCGCCTGCCTTCATCCGTTCGGCAGCATCGGCAAAGTCTCGGATAATCCGATCAATGTCCCAGTCTTCAATCCGCTTCGGGAAAGACCGGTGCGCAGGTTCGCGATGTTTCGAAGGCGAGACAGAAGGCAGCCAATCGCCTTTGTTCCACCCCGTTCTGCGGCCCAAATGCGTCAGCTGGATCATCACTGCGCAGCCATGTTCGTGGCAACCATCCGTCAGGCTTTGGATCCACGGAACCACCTCATCCTTATAGGCCAGGATGTTGTTAAATACGGGAGGGCTATCCTTGGAGACCGCAGCGGAGCCTGCCGTCATCGTTAGCGCAACCCCAGCCTTGGCACGCTCGGCATGGTAGGCCCGATACCGCTCTTTGGGCATTCCATCCTCAGGATAGGCCGGTTCATGGCTCGTTGTCATGATCCGGTTACGCAATGTGAGGTGCTTGAGTTGGAACGGCTGGAGGAGCGGATCGGTCGCCATTAGAAATCCTCGGGCTAAAACTTGACACTGATGTCAAGAAAGCGGGTCTTTACATATATGTCAAGTCGTCAGATCATTTCCGGATGGCAACAGACACCCTTCAAAAGCAGCGTGGCTCCCGGGACATCTGGCTCGAAGCCGCCTATGACGTATTGATTTCAGACGGCATAGAGGCGGTCAAAGTCATGACATTGGCACGCCGCCTGAACCTGACCCGCACTGGTTTCTATTGGTTTTTCGATGACATAGCCGCCCTGCATGGCGCGATGATCGAGCGATGGGAGGACAAGAACACCGGTAATTTGGTTGCCATGTGCCGCAGAGATGCGGCCTCTGTGTCCGAGGCCTTGTTAAACCTGATGGATTGTTGGCTGGATCGCACGCTTTTTGATGCCCCCCTCGATTTGGCGATCCGCAACTGGGGGCGCACAAACTCCGCGCTTCAAGCCAAGATCGATCAGGCCGATACAGAGCGTATCACCGCCGTGTCACAGATTTTCGAGCGATTTGGATACTCCAAGGAACAATCAGAGGTTCGCGGAATGACCGTGATTTACTCACAGATCGGGTACATCTCGATGGATGTGCGTGAAAACCCAACAGAGCGCCTTGCGCGCGTCCAGCATTATGTTGAGCTTTTCTCCGGTGTGCGCGCGACTGTCGCCGAGGTTCAGGACTTTTTAAAGAGGCACGCTCGAATACAGACACAAGACGCGTGAACAAAACCAACAGAAGCAGACCTTGGCGCAGCCGCCGCGCAATACCGTATCGTCCCGCATTGCGGAGCTTTGTTTTCACCGTAACAAAAGACCGCGCCCCGCACGACCTTTGAACTAGCTTGATCCTCCCCTTTGAAGTGGTCCGCCGTTACGTTTAGAAAAACGGAGGATCACGAAACAGGACCGAGTGACGCTAAATCAAAGACTTACAAGAAAAGAGTGGCTGGGGAACCTGGATTCGAACCAGGACTAACGGAGTCAGAGTCCGCGGGTCTACCGTTAACCTATTCCCCAACTTGGCCAGTTCAGATCCGGCCGTGTGACGAAGCGAGGAGCGAAACCTTCCTCAGCGCCGTCCGGTGGATCGCGTATACATCTAACGTTGTTCGATGATCAAGTGCCGTTTTCGACTTTTTTGTGAAATTTTAAAATGGCGCCCAAAAGCCGGCGCGTAAGGATGATTTCAAACGGGCGCTTTCCGACGGACTGTCAACCTGTTACAGTTTTGCCAACGACAGAACTGGCCAGAGATTCTGCGGCCCTGAGACCGGGCGCGGCTTGGCCTGAAAGGTAAAGAAGTGACTGAGTCAGGTCAGGAACCGCCCGGAACCGGGCGACGTGCCGCTGACGTGTCCGGTGAGACCAAGGCTCAAAGCGAGCCAAAGAGAGGCAACAGGCGGCGGCGCAAGCGCCGGTTTGCCCAAGAAACCAACGGGGATACGCCCGGCCAGGCACAACAGCCGGCGGCAGGTCCCCGGTCAGGGGAAATCCTGGCAGGCCTCACCCTCTCCGGACCCGTCGACAAAAGCGAACTTGCCAAGGGGCGTCCCGGGCAAGACGGGGGCGCTTCATCCGGCCCGTCCAAACCGCGCAAAAAACGCCGCCACCGCCCTCAGGAACTGCCGCAGGACGCGTCCGCAGGCTCGGGGCTCCATGACAGGAGCGTGGCCGGTGCTTCACAGAGGCCTGCCCAAAGGACTGGTCCGGACCAGGCAACCAGCCCAAAGGGGCGCAAGGCCGCCAACCGAAGGGGCAGGCGCCGCTGGCAAGCTGGAAAAGGCAAACCGGCAGAGGGCGTGCCGCCAGAAGGCGTTGACAGCGCAACAGTACAAGTCCCGAAGGCGTCCCCGGAGACTGCAAACGGCACGGCCAGCGATCTTGCGGCCAAACCGGCCCGGAAACATCGGGACGGAGGGGCGGGTCCGGGACACCGGCGCGGCCCAGGACACCGGGCCAGGGCTAATAACGGATCGGCGCCCCTCTATGCGGCGCTTGATCTGGGCACCAACAATTGCCGTCTGCTGATTGCCCGTCCCGAAGACCGGGGCTTCCGTGTGGTCGATGCCTATTCACGGATCGTCCGGCTGGGGGAAGGGGTTGGCTCGAACCGGCAGCTCAGCGCGGCGGCGATGGACCGGGCCATTGAGGCCCTGGCCAATTGCCACAAAAAACTGGCAGAAAAGGGGGTCACAAAGTCCCGGCTCATTGCGACCGAAGCCTGCCGGGCGGCAGAGAACGGTGCCGATTTCATTGACCGGGTGCAGGCGGAAACCGGACTGGCCCTGGAAATCGTTAACCGGGAAACGGAAGCCCGGCTCGCGGTCGCCGGATGCGCATCGCTGGTGGATCATGACGCGGATGGGGTAATCCTGTTCGACATTGGCGGCGGCTCGTCCGAGATCGTCTGGCTTGATCTTCGCAACCGCTGCGGTGCGAAGGGCTATGCGTTGACCCGCTTCATCCGGTCCTGGATTTCGCTTCCCGTCGGTGTGGTCAATCTGGCCGAGCAGCATGGCGGCGTTCATGTGACCCCGCAGATCTTTGAAGCCATGGTGGCTGATGCCGCCGGGCATCTGGCAGGCTTCGGGCTGGCAGACACCCTGTCGGAGGCCATTGGGTCTGGAAAGGTGCACATGCTCGGCACGTCCGGCACCGTTACCACTCTGGCCGGTGTGCATCTGGGATTGCGGCGCTACGACCGGCGCCGGGTGGACGGCACCTGGCTCGACGACCGCGACGTGTCCACGATGATTGATCAGTTGCGGGACATGCCGTATGAGGCGCGCGTGGAAAATCCCTGTATTGGTGCGGACCGCGCTGATTTGGTTTTGGCAGGCTGCGCGATTCTGGAAGCAATCCGCCGCAAATGGACCTGCTCCAGGCTGCGCGTGGCCGACCGGGGATTGCGTGAAGGCATTTTGACAGAATTGATGGCCGCCGACGGGGTCTGGAGCCAGAAAAGGTCCGGCAAACGTTCGTCCCGGCGGCGGCAGAGGAACAGAGCATGAGCCGTTCAAAAAAGGGATCGGGCGACCGGGGTCTGCACGTCAAGGTAAAGACCGCAGCAGGGCGCCGGGAATCGTCCACGCGCTGGCTGGCGCGCCAGTTGAACGATCCTTACGTGCGCCGGGCCAAGGCAGATGGCTACCGCTCGCGCGCCGCCTATAAACTCATCGAAATTGATGACAAGCACAAGCTTTTGAAACCTGGTTACCGGGTGGTGGATCTGGGATGCGCCCCCGGAGGCTGGTGCCAGGTGGCTGTTGAGCGCGTGAAGTCCACCTTGGATGCGCCCAAAGTGGTCGGCATTGATTATCTGGATATGGACCATGTGCGCGGCGCGACTTTCTTGAAAAAGGATTTTCTCGACGATGATGCACCCGCGGCGCTCATGGAAGCCCTGGACGGGCATCGGCCGGATGTGGTTCTGTCCGATATGGCTGCACCGACCACCGGCCACAAACAGACGGATCATTTGCGCACGACCCATCTGTTCGAAATCGCCATTGATTTTGCCCGGCGCAACCTGGTGCCCGGCGGCTCGTTTCTGGCCAAGGTGTTCCGTGGCGGAACGGAACATGCGCTGCTGCAGGATTTGAAGCGCGAGTTCAAGTCGGTGGCGCATCTGAAGCCCCCGGCAAGCCGCAAGGAAAGCCCGGAACTTTATGTGATCGCAAAAGGCTTTCGCGGCAGCGATCTCGACCCGGATTAAACACCGGATGCGGGAGCGGACCGGAAAGGTGCCAGGCGATGTGCAAACGGCTCTTTTCATTCTGTCACCTGCATGTTATTGACCCGCGCCAACTTCTCCGGCACAGCCGAAGCGACTCGCCACACGCAGACCTGGCAACAGGGACTGCGCGCTGAACTATTTTTCAAAAGGGGAATTGGCCATGGTGTCCTTCTTTGTTCCGTCTACCGGACAGCAAGCTCTGACTTTCGATGATGTCCTTCTGATCCCCGGCCATTCGGAAGTCATGCCAGGCGAGGTCGACCTGAAAACCAAGGTCACCCGGGACCTTGAGCTGAACATCCCGATCCTGTCTTCGGCCATGGACACGGTGACCGAAGGCCGCCTGGCCATCGCCATGGCCCAGGCTGGCGGCATCGGGGTTATCCACCGCAATCTGACCCTCGACCAGCAGGCCGAGGAAGTGCGGATGGTGAAGAAGTTTGAATCCGGCATGGTCGTCAACCCCCTTGTGATCGGGCCCGACGCCCCCTTGAAAGACGCGCTTGATCTGATGAAGCGCTTCGGCATTTCGGGTGTTCCGGTGGTGGAAAATGGCGGCACTGGCGGGCAGATCACCGGCAAGCTGGTTGGCATTTTGACCAACCGCGATGTGCGCTTTGCCTCCGACGACCGGCAGAAAATCCACGAACTGATGACCCGCGACAATCTGGTCACCGTTAGCGACAATGTCAGCCAGGAAGACGCCAAGCGCCTGTTGCATCAGAACCGGATTGAGAAACTTCTAGTGGTGGATGAGGACCGCAATTGCATCGGCCTCATCACCGTAAAGGATATGGAAAAGGCTCAGCTCAACCCCAATGCGTCCAAGGACGCCCAGGGGCGGCTGCGGGTCGCTGCAGCGACCACCGTTGGCACGGAAGGCTTTGAACGGGCCGAGCGTCTGATTGATGCCGGGGTGGACATGGTGGTGGTTGATACCGCCCATGGCCATTCCCAGAAGGTCCTGGACATGGTCACCAGGGTCAAGAAACTCTCCAATGCGGTTCAGGTGCTGGCGGGAAATGTGGCAACCTCCGAGGGCACCAAGGCACTGATCGATGCGGGCGCGGATGCGGTCAAGGTCGGGATCGGACCCGGCTCGATCTGCACCACCCGGATTGTAGCCGGTGTCGGCGTCCCGCAGCTCACCGCCATCATAGAATCCGTCAATGAAGCCCAGAAACAGGGTGTGCCTGTGGTGGCTGATGGCGGCATCAAATATTCCGGCGACCTTGCCAAGGCTATTGCGGCAGGCGCTGGATCGGTCATGGTCGGCTCCCTGCTGGCCGGCACCGAAGAAAGCCCGGGTGAGGTCTATCTGCACCAGGGACGATCCTATAAATCCTATCGCGGCATGGGCTCTGTCGGCGCAATGGCCCGTGGCTCCGCAGACCGGTATTTTCAGGCCGAAGTGCGCGACAGCCTCAAGCTCGTGCCTGAGGGCATTGAGGGGCAGGTGCCCTACAAGGGCGCGCTTGGCAGCGTTTTGCACCAACTGGCCGGGGGCTTGCGCGCGGCCATGGGCTATGTGGGCGGCAAAACCATTCGGGACTTCCAGGAAAAGGCCCGGTTTGTCCAGATTTCCGGTGCTGGGCTTCGCGAAAGCCACGCCCATGACGTGACCATCACCCGCGAAAGCCCAAACTATCCATCAAACGTTTGATCCGCTCATAAGGCCGGATCGCAAGGCATTTTGAAATCGAAGGTATGACATGAAAGATGGCGGACGCCTCGCGGCTGCAATAGAGGTCCTGAGTGAGGTGGATGCCCGTCACAGACCGGTTCAGATTGCCTTGAAAGACTGGGGCACCTCACACCGCTTCGCCGGTTCCGGCGACCGGACGGTGATCGGAAATCTTGTCTTTGACGCCCTGCGCAACCGGGCCTCGCTGGCCGCCCGCATGGGAGAGAACGCTCCTCGCGCGATTGTTCTGGCGACTTATGCGCTCACCTGGGACAAAGGTGTTGAGGCACTGATGGCAGCGCTCCAGGACCCTCACGCACCAGAAGCTCTGAGCACCGAGGAAAAGACCCGGCTGGAGGCCACAGACCCCGTCGAAATGAGCCCCTCTGCCCAGGCAGATGTTCCCGACTGGCTGTGGCCGGACTTCCAGTCGGTCTTTGGAGAGGCGGCGGTTGCTGAGGGCAGGGCGCTTGCCACACGGGCACCCGTGGATCTGCGCACCAACACGCTGAAGGCAGAGCGCGACAAACTGATCAAGCGGCTGTCCCACACGGGCGCAATTGGAACGGAGCTTTCCCCCATCGGCATCCGGATCGAAGCCAAGCCGGGTCTTGGCCGCATGCCCCACGTGCAAGCGGAAGAAGGCTACCGCAAAGGCTGGTTTGAATTGCAGGATGAGGCCAGTCAGCTGGCAGCGATCCTGGCGGAAGCCGCACCGGGGCAGCAGGTGCTCGACTATTGCGCGGGTGGCGGCGGCAAAACCCTGGCCCTGGCTGCAGCCATGGAGAACAAGGGCCAGCTCTACGCCTATGATGCGGACCGCCTGCGCCTTGCACCAATCCATGAACGGCTGCAACGGGCGGGCGTGCGCAACATTCAGGTCCGCGATCCAGCCAGCTCCTCGCTGGACGATCTTGACGGCCAGATGGATCTCGTCTTCATCGACGCGCCCTGCACGGGAACCGGTGTCTGGCGCCGCAGACCGGATTCCAAATGGAAACTGTCCGAAAAGGCGCTCACAGACCGCATCAACGATCAAAAACATGTACTTGTGAATGCAAGTAAATACGTAAAACCGGGCGGTCGCCTCGTCTATGTGACCTGTTCCGTTCTGGCGCAGGAGAACCAGGCCCAGGCGGACTGGTTTTTAACCCAGAACACCGCTTTCAAACCCGTTTCCGTAAGCGGGATCTGGAAGCAGCGCCTGCCGGAGAAACAAGCCCCCCGCTATGTGAGCGACACGGGCGCCATTCTGCTGACCCCCGCCTCCAGCGGAACCGACGGGTTCTATGTTGCCATGTTCGAGCGGACCGCTTGACAGCGTTCATCAGGCCTGAAGCCCACGATCGCGCGGCCTCATACGGGCGAATATCCGCCGACACTGCTTTTGAAAAGATACGGCGCCACAGCGCGCCGGCTTCAACAGATTTGAAACCGTTTCGGCATTTTCGCTGACGTCTTTGATCTCCAGCCGCAAAAGGCAAACCAGTTAAAACGCGACTGGCCTTAGCTGCGGGACCGGTCCCGGCGTTGAAGTCCGAGCACATTGGGCAGCACATCGTCTTCCAGAACAGCTACAGGTTCCTTGGGCTCTGTGTATACCTCAGGGGATGGCTCGGATGTCAGCGGTTTCTGGGTCTCGTCTGGAACGTGCTGCGCTTTGGCTTTGGCGCCCCCCAAGGCCGTTGACGCGTCAACAGATAGGGACGGATTGTCCTGCCCCGGTTCCTGCGCGGCTTGCGGTTCTGAGGCAAGCAGGGCCGCCGTGAAGGCTCTGACATCGGGAGCAAGGCCTTCGCCCTTTGACAATCCGGTCAACACAGAGCGGGCCTGGACCATGTGTTTCAGGGCCGCCAGTGCAGCGCCTAGCGCGTTCAACGGCTCCGGGGTCTCCGGAGCCAGATCATGGGCCGTCAAAGCCGCGGCCAGGGCCTCGGTCTGCCGGCCGAGTTTCCGGCACAGCACGCTGCGTTTGACAAGACGCTCTGCAGACTTTGGCTCCAGCTTCAGCGCCGCATCAAGGGACTCCAGGGCGTCTTCCAGCGCCCCGGAACCGGCCAAGGCATCGGCAAAAAACTCAAGCGGTTTGGGGTCGGACGGCGCAAGCGCATGGGCCCGCAACATCAGCTCGACCACGTCCTGATAGCGTTTGCGCTGCAAAAGCACCCCGGCAAGACCCAGATAGGGTGCCAGATTTGAAGGGTCCAGCTTAAGCGCCTTTCGGTAGGCAGCGATGGCAGCCGTCGTCTGACCGGTTTTCGACTGCACTTCTGCCAGAAGCGCCTGAACCGCCGCGACCCCTGGCAAAAGCGTGACCAGCCGCTTCACCAGTCCGGCGGCCTCCTGAACCCTGTCCTGATTGAGATAGATGCTGATCAGGCCATAAAGCGCATTCCGGTTGTCCGGGTCCTGCGCCAAGACATCCTGAAAGTTCTGGACTGCAAGATCTACCTCGTTGAGCAACAGCTGACAATTGCCCAGGCTGGCGCGGGCCTTGAGATTGTCAGGTTCGGCAAAGACAATCCGGCGCAGCTGCGACTGGGCTTCATCCAGATGACCGGATTTCAGAAGTGCGGAGGCGGTGCGATAGGCAATTTCAGTATCCTGCGGCGACAGTTCCTGGGCTTTCAGGTAGGAGACAAGGGCCTTGTCAATGTCACCGGACTGTTCCAGTGCGAGGGCTTCTTCATAGGTTGAGCGCGCGGTAGCGGTCATTTTTGTTCCGGCAAACTGATGACGCGACTCATGCCCGATCCGTCAATATGGAGTTGATAACGTTTCGGTAAGCTTAGTGGAGCGCCGCTCCGGGTTCAAAACGGAAATTTCACCGTACACAGCTTGTCACCACTCCAAGACGGTTTACGGACCAAAAGGCTGTCGGTATTGCGCGAAAAATCCTGTGCGGGGTCCCTCAAAGTGTACAAACCGGCTTCAATTTGGCGGTGAACCCGGTTAGAAGCGGCCCATGACTGATCATGATCGCCTCCTCATCATCGACTTCGGGTCCCAGGTCACCCAGCTCATTGCCCGCCGCCTGCGCGAACTGAACGTCTATTGCGAAATTCACCCGTTCCAGAATGTGACTGACAGCTTTCTGGAACACTTTCGTCCAAAGGCAGTCATCTTCTCCGGAGGTCCTTCGTCGGTCTTCGCCGAGGGCGCGCCGATGCCTCCGGAAACGGTGTTTGATCTGGGTGTGCCGATCCTGGGGATCTGCTACGGCCAGCAGGTGATGATGCACTGCCTTGGCGGCAAGGTGGACCGGGGGCAGGGCACAGCCGAATTCGGCCGCGCCTTTGTGACGCCGAAAGAGGCAAAACTGCCCTTGCTCGACGGCTGGTTCCTTGAGGACAAGGAGCAAGTCTGGATGAGCCATGGCGATCACGTGAGCGAAATCGCACCAGGCTTTGAGGTCTATGGGACTTCGCCGAATGCGCCATTTGCTATCACTGCAGACCTCGCACGGCATTTCTATGCAGTTCAGTTCCATCCGGAGGTGCATCACACGCCCAATGGGCGCAAGCTCTATGAGAATTTTGTCCGTCTGGCCGGGTTTTCGGGGGATTGGACCATGGGCGCCTACCGCGAAGATGCGATTGCCAAGATCCGGGACCAGGTAGGCGCCAAGAAGGTCATCTGCGGCCTGTCCGGTGGTGTCGACAGTTCCGTGGCCGCCGTGCTCATTCACGAGGCCATTGGCGACCAACTGACCTGCGTCTTTGTCGATCATGGTTTGCTGCGTCAGAACGAGGCGGACGAGGTGGTCTCCATGTTCCGGGATCACTACAATATTCCGCTTATCCACGCGGATGAATCCGAGCTGTTTCTCTCGAACTTGGACGGCGTCTCCGACCCGGAGCAAAAACGCAAGACCATCGGCAAACTCTTTATCGACGTCTTCCAGAAATATGCGAACGAAATCGATGGAGCCGAGTTCCTCGCCCAGGGCACGCTTTATCCGGATGTGATTGAAAGTGTCAGTTTTTCCGGTGGTCCGTCTGTAACCATCAAGTCCCACCACAATGTCGGCGGACTGCCGGAAAAAATGGGATTGAAACTGGTGGAACCGCTGCGCGAACTGTTCAAGGACGAGGTGAGGGCACTTGGCCGGGAACTTGGTCTTCCGGACAGTTTCATCGGCCGCCATCCGTTCCCCGGACCGGGTCTTGCCATCCGCTGCCCAGGCGAAATCACCCGCAGCAAGCTCGATATTCTGCGCAAGGCGGATGCAGTCTATATCGACCAGATCCGCAAACACGGTCTTTACGACGAGATCTGGCAGGCCTTTGTCGCCATCTTGCCGGTGCGCACCGTTGGTGTGATGGGCGACGGCCGCACCTATGACTATGCCTGCGCCCTGCGCGCCGTCACCTCGGTCGACGGCATGACAGCGGATTATTACCCATTCTCCCATGAATTCTTGGGAGAAACGGCCACACGTATCATCAACGAGGTGGAAGGCATCAACAGGGTCACCTACGACATCACCTCTAAGCCTCCCGGCACCATCGAGTGGGAGTGATCCCGCACCGGATATGGGCTTTGAACGGCAAATCAGCTTCGTTCGAAACGGGGTGGCCAGCTAGGCAACGCTCATGGCACCATCACCGGTCAGTCTAACCCCCGATTGCAGCGCCTGCGCCTCGCTTTGCTGTGTGGTCTTTGCCTTTGATCGATCTGAATCCTTCGGGATCGACAAAGGGGCCGGAGAGGTCTGCCCGAACCTTGCGCCAACAGGGCTTTGTTCGATTTTCGAGACGCGGGAGCAAGCCGGTTTCAAAGGCTGCATCACCTATGATTGCCAGGGTGCCGGTCAGCGGGTGACCCAGGAAGTGTTTGGCGGCCGCCACTGGCGCGACGATACGGCTCTTATTCCGGCGATGGGCGAGGCGTTGTCCGTCTTGAGGCGAATCCATGCTCTTCTGGGTCTTTTGGAAACAGCCGCCAGCTTGCCCCTGGCCCCCAACCATGTATCGGCACTCACGACGCTGCAAGAGCACTTGTCTTCAGATGGCTGGACGGAACAGAGCCTGCGTGCATTTCAGCTGGAGACGGCAGAACGGGAGGTGCATTTACTATTGCGGGACCTTGCCGCCTACGTTCAGTGCCCCTCCGACGCGCATTCCTGACGGGATCGTGACTTTCGGATTCGAACAAAAGCTTCAAGGATTGGAGCGATCTGAACCCGAAAGGACCCTCGATGATCCATCGACTGACACCTGCCGCGTCCTGCGGTATTGCCCTTTCCCTGGGGCTCTCATTCTCCAGTGCCGCTGCCTTGGCAGATGATGTGGATATTCTGGCGGCCAAGGCCAGTAAGACCGGTGAAACATGGACCTTTTCGGTAACGCTGGAACATGCAGATACCGGTTGGGACCATTATGCGGATCTGTGGCAGGTGGAGACGCCGGAGGGAGAGGTTCTTGGGCAGCGCGTTCTTCTGCACCCCCATGTGGACGAGCAGCCCTTTACCAGGTCCTTGTCAGGCGTTCCCGTTCCTGAAGGACTGGATCATGTCATCATCCGCGCGCGGGACACGGTGAATGGCTTTTCGGACAAGACGTTCGAACTGGAACTGCCGGAATAAACCCGTCTTACGCCTGGACCTGAACAAGCGCCAAGACACCATCGGCCACAAACTGCACCGAGAGGGCGGCCAGAAGGACACCCAGAAGCCGGGTGATCACCAGTTGGGCGGTGTCCCCCAGGAGCCGTTCCATTTTGTCTGCCAGCAGAAACGCGCCCATGCAGCTCAGCAAAATGACGGCAATCACGCCGCCAAGTCCCACATAGGTCATGGTGTCCGGCGCCTGGCTGGACAGAAGAATGATGGCCGAGATGGTGGCCGGGCCGGAGATGAGCGGGATTGCCAGAGGAAAGATGGCGATCTCATTGACTGATCCGTGATGGCCTTGGGATTCGACCGCCTTTTCAGCCGTTTCCGCCTTGCGCTCCTGCCGTTTGCCAAAAATCATTTCTATGGCAATCAGAAACAGAAGAATTCCGCCCGCCACCCGGAAGGCCGACACCGAAATGCCCAGGACATTGAGCACGGTCTGGCCGGAGACATAGAAAACCAGCAGAATTCCGGCCGCCGTCAGTGTGGCGCGCACGGCCACCCGGCGCCTGTCCGCCGCGCTCATGCCGGCGGTCACAGCCAGGAACATCGGGGCCAGACCGACCGGGTCAATCGTGACAAAAAGCATGGCAAATGCGTTGATGAAATAGTCCAGCATCCACTGCTCCCGCTATGCTTTTCCGCCTCCGGGCAAGAGGTGATTCCAGTGCTTTGGCTGCAAGGGCAGCACCGTTCTGCCAAATCATTTTAGCCGCCTGTGTACAGAGGTCATAACATATTGATATTGAACACAGAATACTTAGGCGGAAAAAGGCTGCGAATTTGGTGCAAAGCCTTGAATCGGCTATAAAAGAAGCAGCTATAACAATGAAATGAGTTCATCCTTGGCTGACCAGGACAACAGCACCCCTTCTGACGGTTTGCCGTCCGATATCAAACCGGTCTCCATCGTCGACGAAATGAAGCGCAGCTATCTCGATTACGCAATGAGTGTGATCGTGTCCCGCGCGCTTCCCGATGTCCGCGACGGGCTGAAACCGGTCCATCGCCGCATCCTCTATTCGATGCATGAAAACGGCTATGAGTGGAACAAGCCCTACCGCAAGTCGGCCCGTGTGGTCGGGGATGTGATGGGTAAATACCACCCCCATGGCGACAGCGCGATCTATGATGCCCTGGTGCGGATGGCGCAGAACTTTTCGCTGCGGCTGCCGCTGATTGACGGGCAGGGCAATTTCGGCTCCATTGACGGTGATCCGGCCGCGGCCATGCGCTACACCGAGTGCCGCCTGGAAAAAGTGGCTCACAAGCTTCTGGACGACATCGACAAGGAAACAGTCGATTTTCAGGAGAACTACGATAATTCGGAAAGCGAGCCCGTTGTCCTTCCGGCAAAATTCCCCAACCTTCTCGTTAACGGAGCAGGCGGCATCGCCGTGGGGATGGCGACCAACATCCCGCCGCATAATCTCGGTGAAGTGATTGATGCGGCCATCGCCATTATGGAAAATCCAGCGATGACCCTGGCCGAGCTGATGGACATCGTCCCAGGCCCGGATTTCCCGACCGGAGGCACGATCCTGGGCCGGTCCGGCATCCGCAATGCCTATGAAACCGGGCGCGGATCCATCGCCATGCGGGCGAAGGTCGACATCGAAGAGGTGCGCAAGGACCGCAACGCCCTGATCGTTTCGGAAATCCCGTATCAGGTCAACAAATCGACCATGATCGAGAAAATCGCCGAACTGGTGCGCGATAAGCGCATTGAGGGTATTTCCGACATCCGCGACGAGAGTGACCGCTCCGGCATGCGGGTGGTGATCGAATTGAAACGGGACGCGGTGCCCGATGTTGTGCTGAACCAGCTCTACCGTTTCAGCCAGCTGCAGACCTCGTTTGGCGCCAATATGGTGGCCCTGAATGGCGGCAAGCCGGAGCAGATGAACCTCTCCGACATGCTCACCGCCTTTGTCGCTTTCCGGGAAGAAGTGGTTCAGCGGCGCACCCGCTATCTGCTCAAGAAAGCCAGGGACCGGGCCCATATCCTGGTCGGCCTTGGCATTGCTGTTGCCAATATCGATGAGGTTATCCACCTGATCCGCACCGCACCCGATCCGGCAACCGCCCGGGCGCAATTGATGGAGCGGGACTGGCCAGCCCATGATGTCGAACCGCTGATCCAGCTGATCGACGATCCCCACCACAAGGTTCAGGAAGACGGCACCTACAAGCTGTCGGAGGAGCAGGCCCGGGCCATTCTGGATCTGCGTCTGCAACGTCTGACAGCCCTTGGCCGCGATGAAATCGACGACGAGTTGAAGAAGATCGGCGCCGAGATTTCCGATTATCTGGACATTCTGCGCTCCCGTGCCCGGATTCAGGAGATCGTCCGCACCGAGATGCTGGAGATCAAGGAAGAATTCGCAACCCCCCGGCGCACGGAAATCGTGGAAGGCGGCGCGGATTTTGATGATGAAGACCTGATCCAGCGGGAAGACATGGTCGTCACCGTCTCCCATGGCGGCTATATCAAACGCGTGCCGCTGGCTACTTACCGGGCGCAGCGCCGGGGCGGCAAGGGCCGGTCCGGCATGGCAACGAAGAACGAGGATTTCGTCACCCGGTTGTTCGTGGCCAACACTCATACGCCGGTTCTGTTCTTCTCCTCCAGGGGCATTTGCTACAAGATGAAAGTCTGGCGTCTGCCGCTTGGCGGCCCGACGTCACGCGGCAAGGCTTTGGTCAACATGCTGCCTCTGGAACAGGGCGAACAGATCACCTCCATTCTGCCGCTGCCGGAAGATGAGGACACCTGGGCAAATCTTGATGTGATGTTCGCCACCGTGCGCGGCACGGTCCGGCGCAACAAACTGTCCGATTTCGTCAACATCAACCGGAATGGCAAGATCGCCATGAAACTGGACGAAGGCGACGGCATTGTCAGTGTCGACACCTGTTCAGAACATGCGGACGTCATGCTGACCACAAATTCCGGCCAGTGTATCCGGTTCCCCGTCACGGATGTGCGTGTTTTTGCAGGCCGCAACTCCGTCGGGGTGCGTGGCATTCGTCTGGCTGATGAAGACCGGGTCATCTCCATGCAGATCCTGCATCACATCGATGTGGATGCCGAGGAGCGGGCTGCTTATCTGAAGCTCTCCAGAGCCATGCGCGGCGAAACCGACGAGAATGGCAATGGCGCCGATGAAGACGGTGTCGTGGCCGGAGATCTGCCTCAGGAACGCTACGCCCAGATGAGCGCAGCTGAGCAGATCATCCTAACGGTTTCGGAAAACGGTTATGGCAAAAGGACATCGTCCTTTGAATACCGAGTGACGGGCAGGGGGGGCAAAGGCATCACGGCCATGGCTGTGAACGACCGCAATGGTGGGCTGATCGCCTCCTTCCCGGTCGAAGACAGTCATCAGATCATGCTGGTTACCGATGGCGGCCAGTTGATCCGCTGTCCGGTCGACGGGATCCGGATTGCCGGGCGCGCCACCCAGGGTGTGATTGTGTTCAAGACCGCCTCAGATGAAAAAGTGGTTGCCGTTGAAGGCATCTCGGAAGTCGACGACGAGGATGATCTGCCCGAAGGCAGCGAAGAAGGTGGCAACGCTGAAGGCAATCCGGACGACGGGACCCAGGAGGCTGGAGATGGCAGCGGACCCGAAACACCCGAGAGTTGAGCAGCCAGCGCTGAGACCAAGGCGCTGAAGACGGCAACAGCGGCCAGAGAAATCTGCGCCGCTGTTTGTCGTTCTGGGAGGTCTGTTTGGATGACCTTGCCGCGTTCTATGGTTTCAGACAGGTTTGCACTAGTTGGACGGATAGCGCGCCAGAATGGTCTCATTCACGGTTGGAGTTGCTTTCTCAACTGTCACAAAAGACACCGTACGGACTTTACCCGCACCGGTCAGGGCGGCGGCGCAGTCGTCGCTCCATGCACCCCAGGTCTGGGCTGCGCAGTTTTTCGCACGTGCCTTGCCATGTACCCGGTCCGTTTTGGTCGATGCAAGGCCTTGGGTCGCCAGACTGGTCAGGCCTTCCGCATGAGATGCATTGCTCGGGTGCAGAGTGATCAAACCGGCTGCAATCACAGTGGCCAGCGCAACAACAAAGATGGCCACCATCTTGATCTGCGAAGACGGATGAAACGCCTTGCCTTCGAATTGAAACGAGTGCCCGTTTGCCTCACGCTTGTGTGCGGGGATTGTCTTGAAACTCCTCATGGTCCTGGCTCCTGCTCACGCCCTTGTTTCGATGCGTGCACCTTGGACCAGCTCTGTAAAGTGAGATGTGATCGCCATCACAAAAGTGCGCCTGTCGCCAAAGCCACCTGAAAGCCGGCTGTTTGCAGCCGCTTCCGCCCACAAAACTCTAACCACGGCGACAAGACAATCCGGATGCATCCCGTTCAGGAGACCCGAGAGAATGTGGACCAGACTTGTCTTCGGCAAAGGCCGTGCATGGGCTGCCTGTTGGCAAGCTGACAGACAATCGGCGAGACACCTGCAAAATTTAACCGGCAGACGGCATACACTGGATGACAGCTGAAGAAATAGATCCTTTTGGTTGACAACGTCGCCGCCACCCTGGCCTGGCCATGCCGGATAATACAGTTCCTTGTGAGTGTGCACGGCAGAGACAGATATTCTCTTTGGGTTTTTCTTGTCGCCGGTTCACATGGAGGGTATGGAATTGGCCATGACACGCATTGCGCTCTATCCAGGGTCTTTTGATCCGGTGACAAACGGACACATGGATATTCTCCATCAGGCACTGGCCCTGGCGGACAAGGTCGTGGTGGCGATTGGCATTCACCCCGGAAAATCGCCGCTGTTTTCCTTTGAAGAGCGCGTCGGCCTGATCCATGCATCCGCCGAAGCGGAATTTGCCGCAGATGAAGCCCGGCGGATCGAAGTGATTTCCTTTTCAAATCTGGTCATAGACACGGCCCGGGAGCAGGGGGCGGCCTATCTCGTGCGCGGACTTCGGGACGGCACGGATCTGGATTACGAAATGCAGATGGCCGGGATGAACGCCACCCTCGAACCCGATATCCGCACCGTGTTTTTGCCAGCTTCGCCCAATGTCCGCCACATCACCGCCACCTTGGTGCGTCAGATCGCCAAAATGGGTGGCGAAATTGCCGCCTTTGTGCCGGCGCCGGTGGCGGACCCTGTGCGCGAACGCGCCAGACCCGCGCCGTGAACACATTGCATTTCTGTTCTGACAATCAGGAGTTTCCAGTGTCTCGCATACTCGCTCTTTGCTCGCTTCTGGCGGCACTACTGATCCTGCCGGCCGTGACAATGGCCCAGGCTGCCGATCTTGAAAACACGCTATATCTCGATCTCAAGGATGGACGTGTCGTCATTGAGCTGCGCCCGGATCTTGCCCCCAAACATGTGGAGCGGATCAAGAAACTGACCCGGGAAGGGTTTTACGACGGCATTGTCTTTCACCGGGTGATTGACGGTTTCATGGCGCAGACCGGCGATCCGACCGGTACCGGAATGGGCGGCTCCGATCTGCCCGATCTAAAGGCGGAATTTTCCAAGGCGCCGTTCAGGCGCGGAACCCTTGGTATGGCCCGCGCCGCCAGCCCGGACAGTGCCAATTCCCAGTTTTTCATCATGTTCAATGACGGCGACTGGCTGAACGGCCAATACACTGTTTTCGGGCAGGTCGTTGACGGGATGAAATATATCGACAATATCACCCGCGGCGAGCCGCCTGCGAATCCCGACAAGATCATCAAGATGCAAGTCGCCGCAGACACGCAATAACACCGATATCACTGGCCCGTTTAAAAGACCTCAAGGAGTACGACATGGCCGAAATCAAGGATGCTGAACACACCCTTCTCATGGAAACGAGCCAGGGCTCCGTTGTGATCGAAATGAAACCGGACCTGGCACCCGGCCACGTGGCCCGGATCAAGGAGCTGGTGCGGGAGGGCTTTTACGACGGCATTGTCTTTCACCGGGTGATTGATGGGTTCATGGCCCAGACCGGCTGCCCGCAAGGCACCGGCACGGGTGGCTCCGGCCAGAAACTGAAGGCCGAATTTAGCAAAGAAAAACATGTGCGCGGCACCTGCTCCATGGCCCGTGCCATGGACCCGAATTCCGGCGACAGCCAATTCTTCATCTGCTTCACCGATGCACCCTGGCTAGACGGTCAGTATACGGTCTGGGGCAATGTGATCGACGGCATGGACAATATCGACAAGATCAAACGCGGTGAGCCGGTCTCCAATCCGGACAATATCGTGTCTTTGAAAGTCGCTGCCGACGCAGCCTAAAGACAAAAGATCCTGACGTTTCAAACAGCGCGGAGGGCTTCTTCGCGCTGTTTTTGCTTTCAAAAGCCGCCCCTTCAAGCGGCTCAGCGGTTGACCGCCTTGTGTTGCGCCTTTAAGAGCCGCTCACTGGCTGCCTGGCAAATTGCAGACTTGGCCGCTTTTGGTCCACCAGCCTCTGAAAATTCGATTGGCATCTGCCCCATGCGCGTAGACGATTTTGATTTTGAGCTTCCCAATGAGCGCATTGCGCTGCGGCCCGCCCGGCCGCGCGATGCGGCCCGCATGCTGGTGGTTCGGCCCGGAGACGCAGCCCCCTTGCGCGACGCAGGTGTGCGGGATCTTCCAGCCCTGCTGCAGCCCGGAGACGCGCTTGTCTTTAACGACACGAAAGTCGTTCCGGCACAGCTGGAAGGAAAGCGGCTGCGCGCTGACATCAGCGCAGGGATCAGCCTGACCCTTCACATGCGCACCGGTCCGGACCGCTGGCGCGCCTTTGCCCGACCGGCAAAGAAATTGCAGCTCGGCGACAAGCTGGTGTTCGAGGGACCCACAACGTCTCTGACGGGGGAAGTTGCGGACAAGACGGACAGCGGCGAAATCCTGATTCTGTTCGACGCCTCAGGGCCGCAGCTGGATGAGGCCATCGCAGCTGTCGGCCACGTGCCGCTCCCCCCCTATATTGCCCATAAAAGGTCTGAAGACGCTGAAGACCGGCGCGACTACCAGACAATCTTTGCCACGAAGGACGGGGCTGTGGCCGCTCCGACAGCCGGGCTGCATTTTACCCCGGAGCTCCTGACAGCCCTTGATAAACGCGGAATCGAACGCCACCGGGTCACGCTTCATGTGGGTGCCGGCACCTTCTTGCCCGTCAAGGCGGACGACACCAGCGACCACAAGATGCATGCCGAATGGGGGCAGGTGCCGGAAGAAACGGCAACAGCCCTTCAGGCGGTCAAGGCACGGGGCAACAAAGTCGTCAGCATCGGTACGACCTCCTTGCGGATCCTTGAAAGCGCTGCGCAAGAGAGCGGTCACATCGTCCCCTTTGCAGGGGAGACTTCGATTTTCATCACGCCCGGCTACCGGTTCAAGGTCATCGATGCCTTGATGACCAATTTTCACCTGCCCAGATCAACCCTGTTCATGCTGGTGTCGGCCTTGTCAGGCCTGGAGACAATGCGCCAGGCCTATGCCCATGCCATTCAGCAGCACTACCGGTTTTACAGCTATGGCGATGCGTCTTTGCTGTTTCCCAAGACGACGCCCTGAGGACACTCATGCCTGAAACTCAAAAGCAATTCGGCTTCAAACTTCTGGCCAGGGATGGTATGGCGAGGCGCGGCGAGATCACCACGCCCCATGGGGTGGTGCGCACACCGGCCTTCATGCCTGTTGGAACACAGGCAACCGTCAAGGCCATGTATCCGGGACAGGTGCGGGAGACCGGCGCGGACGTGGTGCTGGGCAACACCTATCACCTGATGCTGCGGCCAACGGCAGAGCGGGTGGCCAAACTAGGCGGCCTGCACACATTCATGAACTGGCCGCATACGATCCTCACCGACAGCGGCGGGTTTCAGGTCATGTCCCTGGCACAGCTCCGGAAACTGGATGAAGATGGTGTCCGGTTCCAAAGCCATATTGACGGGCGCAAATACCATCTGACTCCGGAACGGTCCGTGGAAATCCAGGGGCTTTTGGGCTCAGATATCCAGATGCAGCTGGATGAGTGCATCAAGCTCCCGAGCCCGAAGGAAGAAGTGCAGCGGGCCATGGAACTGTCGCTCAGGTGGGCCGAGCGCTCAAGAACCCAGTTCGAGGCCATGGGCGGTCCAGCGAAGGGGCAAGGGCTCTATGGCATTGTGCAGGGCGGAGACCAGCCGGATCTGCGTATCCGTTCAGCGGAAGAACTCGGTAAGCTTCCCTTTGAAGGCTATTCGGTGGGCGGGCTGGCGGTGGGCGAACCGCAAGAGGTCATGCTGGCCATGCTCGACATCACCACCCCTGTCATGCCTGAGGACAAGCCGCGCTACCTCATGGGCGTGGGAACCCCGGACGATCTTCTGGAAAGCGTGAAACGGGGGATAGACCAATTCGATTGTGTCATGCCCACCCGGGCCGGACGCCACGGGCTGGCCTATACCCGCTATGGCAAGGTGAACCTGAAAAATGCGCGCCATCAGGAAGATCCGCGCCCACTGGACGAACTCAGCGACTGTCCGGCAACCTGCACCTACAGCCGTGCCTATCTGCACCATCTGGTGCGGGCAGGCGAGGGCCTTGCCGGGATGCTGCTCACCTGGAACAACATCGCCTATTACCAGCAGTTGATGAAGGGTATGCGCGAAGCGATCGAAGCCGGCACGTTCGAGGATTTCTATGCCCGGACCAAGGAAGACTGGGCCCGGGGCGACATTCCCGCACTCTGATCCGTCTGAAAGCCTCAGGCTGCAAACCCGTCGGATTTGGTCAGGTAGCAGCCTGAGATGCGCCAGCTGCCGTCACCCTGTTGCTCGAAACTATAGAGCGCGAGCCAGTTCTGACCCTTGGGTCCCACCACATAGACTTCCTGGGTTGGGCCAAACTGGGTCATTTTGGAGCGTCCGAAGGTGACGCTTTTGGGGTTATAGACCGGCTGATAACCTTGCCGGACCATTTCCATGAAGAGTTCGGGGGATTGAAACCGCTGTTTCAGTCCATTGGTGGCAAATGAAAAGGCGGCACGGGCATTGCCCGAAGCAAAGGCGCTCATCTGATCCTTTATGATGGATTGAAACGTCCGGCTATCCACCTTGTCTTCAGCCAGGCCTGATCCGCACATCACCAGCACCGCAACGGATGCGCCTGCCAGGATCTTCCGCAAATGCTTGTACACCGCCATTGCCGTCTCCTTTTCAAAGGTTACTTGAAAAGTTTACGATGATTGCAGGCATGCGGATCGAAAAGCTTGGCTTTATCCACCATTGTGACCGCTTAAATTTCAGACTGTTTATGCTGAAAAACCAGTCGTTTTTAAATTCACCTCGTAAGTTCTTTGACTTAGCCGGATCACAATAGATCCTGCCGGGACAGAAGGCCATCTTGCAGAACGGCATGAAAACGGCCGGACTGACGGATCAGTCCGGCCGTTTCTTTGAAAGAGGGTCAGAACCCTTCTTATTCAGCGGCCAAAGGCTGCTGAATCATGCCCTGCATGAACGGCACCAGCTCTTCGGCAAGCTTGGGATCGTCCATTCCGAAAGCAATGTTTGCACTCAAGAACCCGGCCTTGTTGCCACAATCGTAACTGCGGCCTTCAAACTTCAGGGACGAGAAGACCTGCTTGGACATCAGGGAAATCATGCTGTCGGTCAGCTGGATCTCCCCACCAGCGCCGGTTGCCTGATTGGACAGCAACTCAAAAATGTCCGGCTGCAGAATGTAGCGGCCCGTGATCATCAGGTTGGACGGTGCCGTGCCAGGAGCCGGTTTTTCGACCATATTGGAGATCCGGCTGGAATTCACGTTGATCGTTTCCGACAATTCAACAATGCCATATTGATGGGTCTGATCTTCGGGAACTTCTTCCACCGCAATGATGTTGCCCCCCGTCTGATCATAAAGATCAACCATCTGCTTAAGGCAACTCACCTTCGATTTGATGATGACATCGGGCAGGAGGATCGCGAAAGGTTCCTCCCCGATAATGTCCCGGGCGCACCAGATGGCATGACCGAGGCCAAGAGGGGCCTGCTGGCGGGTGAAACTGGTGGAGCCGGGCTGAGGACGGTGCTTTTCAAGCAGCTCCAGCGCGGCCGTCTTGTTGCGCGCCTTGAGCGTATCCTCCAGCTCATAAGCCATGTCGAAATGGTCTTCGATCACATGCTTGTTTCTACCGGTAACGAACACAATGTGCTCGATTCCGGCGGCCCTGGCCTCATCGACAACATATTGAATGATCGGCCGGTCGACGATTGTAAGCATTTCCTTGGGCACGGCCTTTGTGGCCGGCAAAAATCTGGTGCCTAGCCCGGCGACAGGCAAAATGGCTTTACGAATGGGCTTGTTCATATCAGGCCTTTCGATACTGATTGGCAAAGGTCACTCCCCCAATCTGGTCACAAACTGACCTTGGGGACAATAAACTCAGGGTTCTTGGCAGGTTTAGATCAGCACCGGGACACCCAAAATGGGATCACGGTTAATTTCAACATGGCATTACCCCCGCATAGTCAACCATGGCAGCCTAGCATGAAACTATGGCAAGTGTGTGAGATAAGCCGGAAAGTATCTGATTACAAAGACTTTTAAACGTTTGAAACAAGTTTCATCCTGGCAACAGAGCTGCGGTTGCAGCGTACGCAAAAGAAGGCTATGGAACACCCAATTGGTGCCGAGCGGCAATTGGATACACGGACGGTCACCGCCGTCGAGACATGCAAGGTGAGGAATGGCCGAAGCAAACCGCATTGTTGCAGTTGGAAACGTCTCTTTTGACAATGAAGCGCCGTTCAGCCTCATCGCCGGGCCTTGCGCGCTGGAAAGCAGAGCCCACGCGCTTGAATGTGCTGCCGCCATCAAGGAAATTACCGGAAGGCTCGGCATCAAAACCGTCTACAAATCCTCCTTTGACAAGGCCAATCGGACTTCCTTGAGCGGAGGACGCGGAGTGGGGCTGAAGGAAGCCCTTCCGATCTTCGCCGAAATACACGAGACCTTTGGAATGCCTGTGGTGACGGATGTCCATTCCGCAGAGCAATGTGCGCCCGTCGCGGACGCAGTCGACATGCTTCAGATCCCGGCCTTTTTGTGCCGTCAGACAGATCTCCTGATCGCTGCCGCCCGCACCGGCAAGGCCGTGAATATCAAGAAAGGGCAATTCCTGGCCCCCTGGGACATGAAAAACGTTCTGGCAAAAGTCACCGGATCCGGAAATCCCAATGTGCTCCTGACCGAACGGGGAGCGAGCTTTGGATACAACACCCTCGTCAGCGACATGCGCGCTCTGCCCATCATGGCGGAAACAGGTGCCCCGGTTGTCTTCGACGCAACCCATTCGGTTCAACAGCCGGGCGGGCAGGGGGGCTCGACCGGCGGTGACCGGACGATGGTGCCGGTTCTGGCCCGTGCGGCGGTGGCTGTCGGCATTGCCGGTCTCTTTATCGAAACGCATCCGGACCCTGACAAGGCCCCGTCTGACGGGCCCAATATGGTGCCGATGCATCAGCTTGAAGATTTGCTGCGCAAGTTGCAGGCCATTGACGCCGTGGTCAAGACGACACCAGCTGCCAGTTAAGTTCAGAACCATGCCGCCGCGCGGGTTTTGAGGGAGCTGAAAGGCTCCAATATCAACACCGGCGCGCCGGTCCATCATGTGCAGGCCTTTCCGCCGGCGCTCAGTCTATAAGGTCCATGCGACAGGGGAGTTTTTCCATGACCGCCATCATCGATATCGTCGGACGTCAGATTTTTGACAGCCGCGGCAATCCGACTGTTGAAGTCGATGTCTTCCTGGAAGACGGTTCATTCGGCCGGGCAGCGGTCCCCTCCGGCGCCTCCACCGGCGCGCATGAAGCGGTCGAGCTGCGCGATGGCGGTGACCGCTATATGGGCAAGGGGGTTGCCAAGGCGGTGGAAGCCGTCAACGGCGAAATTTTTGAAACGGTTGGCGGTTTGGACGCCGAGGACCAGCTCCAGATAGACCAGGCCATGATCGGTCTGGACGGAACAAGCAACAAGGCGCGCGTTGGCGCCAATGCCATTCTCGGCGTGTCCCTGGCCGTTGCACGGGCTGCGGCCCAGGCATCCGGCCTGCCACTTTACCGCTATGTCGGAGGCACTTCAGCCAGAACCCTGCCGGTTCCGATGATGAACATCATCAATGGCGGCGCCCATGCGGACAATCCGATCGATTTCCAGGAATTCATGATCATGCCGGTGGGCGCAGACTCGTTCTCTGACGCAGTGCGCATGGGCTCGGAAATCTTCCACACCCTGAAGAAATCCCTGAATGCGGCTGGCCACAACACCAATGTGGGAGACGAGGGCGGTTTCGCCCCCAATCTGGAATCCACGGATGCGGCCATCGGGTTTGTCATGACAGCCATCGAAACCGCAGGCTACAAGCCGGGTGAAGATGTGTATCTTGCTCTGGATGCTGCCTCGACCGAATTCTTCAAGGACGGAAAATACGTTCTGGAAGGCGAAGGCAAGACGCTCGCACCTGAAGAAATGGCCAAATATCTCGGGGATCTTGTATCCCGCTATCCGATTATTTCCATTGAAGACGGCCTTGCAGAAGACGACTGGGATGGCTGGAAAGCCACGACGGATCTGATCGGCAATACTTGCCAGCTCGTCGGCGACGATCTGTTTGTCACCAACTCCGAGCGCCTCAACAAAGGCATCGATCTTGGGGTCGCAAATTCCATTCTGATCAAGGTCAACCAGATCGGCACCCTCTCAGAGACCCTCGACGCTGTCGAAACTGCCCATAAAGCCGCCTATACCGCCGTCATGTCGCACCGCTCGGGGGAAACGGAGGACGCAACCATTGCTGATCTGGCTGTTGCGACCAATTGTGGTCAGATCAAAACCGGTTCTCTGGCCCGCTCCGACCGGCTCGCCAAATACAATCAGCTGATCCGGATTGAGGAAGAACTCGGGCCGCAGGCAGTCTATGCCGGCCGCTCCGTCCTGAAGGGCTAAAGCCCCGTCCCGTCTCGGCCAAAGATGCCCGATATGAAAAGCCCCGCTCCGGCGGGGTTTTTTTGCCTTTTGCATCGCTGGCCGCAGCTCGGGCAGATGGCGTAGACTTGACGAAGCCAGAAGATTTGGCGCCAGAACGATGGATCATACCAATCAAATTCGATAGAGACCTACTTGATGGCATTTTCCAGCTTGCAGGCAAGGCGCGGTGTGCAAGATGGCCTTGGTTGGCCGTTCAGACATCGCAACACCGTCAGACGGGTTGGAAAACACAACCAAAGGCTGCTGCCCGACCCATTTCGATGAGACTGTCCGGAATTCTGTGCCCTGGCGCTTTGATTACGCCATTAGGAAGCGGTCTTCGAACATGATTGCGAGCTGGCTTTTCACGGCGTGCCATTCTCGGACTGAGCGCTTCCACTCCTGAGAAGTAGCATTCAGCGCGAGATAGATCAATTTTGCGGCCGCGTCATCACTTGGGAAATGGCCGCGGGTTCGTACCGCACGCCGGATTTTCGAGTTGAGCGCCTCAATCG